>NZ_JBEXSZ010000054.1:0-46674 GCF_040613865.1 Streptomyces sp. NPDC006197
TGCCCGGGCCGGGACGGACGCGGGCCCGGACCCGGCGGCCGGGACCGGGGCGGACGCGGGCTCGGGCTCGGCGGCCCGGACGGGGGCGGACACGGGCTCGGACCCGGCGGCCCGGAGCGGGGCGGACACAGGCTCGGACCCGGCGGCCCGGAACGGGGCGGACACGGGCTCGGGCTCGGCGGCCCGGATCGGGGCGGACACAGGCTCGGACCCGGCGACCCGGGCCGGGACGGACGCGGGCCCGGACCCGGCGGCCCGGGCCGGGGCCGGGACGGACGCGGCAGTGCCGGGTGCGGCGGCCCGCGCGGGCTCGGCCGCAAGGCCGGCGGCCGGGGCCGGGACGGGCGCGGCGCCGAGCCCGGCGGTACCGGCAGGCGCGGCGCCGAGCTCGGTGGTGCCGGGGGCGGTGGCCCCCGTGGGAGGCGGGGGACCGGGCTGTGGGGTGGGCCCTGGGGGGAGGTGGGCGGGGGTGGGCGCGGGCGCCGGGAGTGGCGTCCGGGTGTCGTTCTCGGGCATGGGCGCAGCCTGCCGGGCGTGGGGGCCGCGCCCTAGACTTTCGGCTCCAGGCGAATGTTCGGATCCAGCCTCCGGAGGGCCCGTGCCGTACCACCTGCGTTTCGGCGAGGCCGACCCCTTGCGGATCCGGTTCGCGATCTCGCCGCTCTGGGAGACGCACTCCGCGGTGCGGGTGCTCGCGCGGCCCGCGAAGCAGGGCTACCACCTGCCGTGGATGCGGCGGATCGCGGGCGCCGCGCGGGAGCTCGACCTCGGGCCGCTGCAACTGCTGATGCCGCTGCGCGGACACAGCCCGGACTTCCTGTACCCGCCGCCGCTGGGCCCCGCCGCCGCCTTCGAGGACGAGATCGCGGCCGTACGGGAGACGGATCCGGCGCTGGCCCTGCACGACTTCGAGCGGGCGCTCGCGGAGACGCCGGGCGCGGCGGACACGGCCGAGGGGCGGCGGCTGCTCGCCGATCCCGCCGGGGCGCTGCTGCGGCTCACGGAGCTGCTCCGGGCCGCGTGGGAGGCGCTGATCGCGCCCGAGTGGCCCCGGCTGCGCGCGCTCCTGGAGGCGGACGTGGCGTACCACTCGCGGCGGCTCGCGGAGGGCGGCCTCGAACGGCTCCTGGGCGAGCTGCACCCGGCCTTCGACTGGGCGGCGGAGACGGCCACGCTCCGGGTGGACTACCCCGGGGAGCACGACCGTCCGCTGGACGGGCAGGGGCTGGTGCTGATGCCGTCGGTGTTCACCTGGCCGGACGTGGTGAGCGGTTTCGACCCGCCGTGGCAGCCGACGGTGGTCTATCCGGCGCGCGGCATCGGCGGGCTGTGGTCGGAGCCCCGGGACCGCACCCCGGAGGTGCTCGCCCGACTGCTCGGCCCGGTGCGGGCGGACGTCCTGTGCGCCCTGGCCGAGCCGATGGGCACCACGGCGCTCGCCCATCTCCTGGGCCGGGCGCCCTCGTCCGTCTCGTCGCACCTGGCGGTGCTGCGGGACGCGGGGCTGCTGACCTCGCGGCGCTACGGCCACCAGGTGCTGTACGAGCGGACCCCGCTGGGCATCGCGGTGTCGCAGCCGGAGGCGGGATGAGCCTCAGGGCTCCAGCCGGCGCCGCAGGGCGTACGTGACGGCCTTGCGCGCCACCGGGCCCAGCTCCTCGACCGCGGCCATCAGGGCGCCGAGCTGTTCGAGCGCGGCGAGTGCGGCCTCCGCGCCCGCCGGGTCGACCCCTTCGTAGAGTTCGAGGCCGACGAAGGAGGCGGCGACCGCGCGGGCGAGCCCGGTGGGGTCGGTGAACCCGTCGAACGGGGTCCCGGCGAGGACGCGGACGAGGACCTGCTCGATCTCGGCGATCCACAGGTCGAGTCCGGCGGCGGTGGCGGGGGCGAGCCGGGGGTGGGTCTGGGCGCCGGCGAGCAGCTGTCCCAGGACGGCGACATGACCCGCGTCCCGCTCCTCGGCGTGCATCTCGCGTCCGAAGGCGAGCAGCTCGGAGAGGCTGCCGACGGAGCGGAGCCGCTCCCGGTGGCGGGCCACCCGCTGCTCGGCGCCGTGCCGGCAGGCGGCGGAGAGCAGTTCGTCGACGGAGCCGAAGTGGTAGAAGACCAGGGCCTGGTTGACCCCGGCGGTGGTCGCGATCGCGCGTGCGGAGGCCTTGGCGATGCCCTGCTCGACGAGGGTGCGCAGGGCGCCGTCGAGCAGTTTCTCCCGGGTCTCCCGGCTCCTGGCGTCCTGCGCCTTCGCGCCCGTCGCGGTCCGCCCGCTCACACCCGTACCTCCTCGCGCACCGGGCGCAGCCCCGCGCGCACCCCGGTGGAGCGTACGTCGGCGTAGGCGGCGGTGAAGGACCCGTGGTAGCCGAAGAGGGGGCCGAAGTGGCGGTTGACGACCCGGACGTCGATGCGGAAGCGGCCGGTGCGCTCGTCGAAGGATTCGCGCACCTCGGCCCGGCCGGCCAGGAGCTCCGGGACGCGCACGTCCACGGGGCCCTCGCGGAAGCGGTGTTCGCCGGAGGTGATGAGGAGCGAGCCGTCGGGTTCGGCGGTGGGGTGCAGGTCGCTGGCGAGGTGCTGGTGGGTGCCGAGGTAGTCGAGGACGCAGTCGCGCTCGGGGCTGTGGACCATGGTGGCGTCGAAGCGGCGGGGGCCGCCGGGCAGGGCGAAGGTGCGGACGAAGGTGACGGTCTCCCGTCCGTAGGAGTCGGCGTAGGGCACGTTCTCGATGGTGAAGGGGACGTCGCGGCCGGTACGGGGCAGCAGGATGTTCCGCAGCCCGCCGAGCGCGAGGAAGGGCTTCACGAAGGCCCGGCCGTGCCAGACGCGGTCCATGACCCCCCGTCCGACGCACAGCTCGCCGCTCGCGAGCCCGACCGAGAAGCGCCGCTGGAGCTCGGGGTGGAGCCGCTCGAACGCGGCGTCGCCCATGGCGGTGCGGAAGATCGAGGTCACGGCTCCTCCAGGGTGGCGAGGAGCCGGGGCTCCCGGTGGCGGGCGGGCGGGGTGCGCAGACAGCGGCGGGCGGCGGGGGTGCGCGGGGAGGGCGGTACGAGGACGGCGGCGAGTCCGAGGACGGTGAGGGGAACGGCGGCGAGCCGAGCGAACCCGAGCGGCGGGGCGGCGGCGAGCGCCGGGGCGCCGACGAGCAGGACGCGGGCGGCGAGTTCGAGGAGCCAGCGGTCGCGGGAGCGTTCGGGGGTGATGCCCCGCTCGCACCAGAGCCGCAGCCGGTCGAAGGACCAGGCGGTGGCCCAGCCCATGAGGGGCCGGAAGAGGAGCCGGTCGGCGAGCCGGCCGGGGCGGCCCCAGCGGGGCCGGTAGTCGTAGCCGGTGAGGAAGCGGACGCCGTCGGGCGTGGGCACGTAACGCCAGTAGCCGCTGCCCTCGGCGAGGAGCGAGAGCGGGTGCGGGGAGGCGAAGCGGAGGGCGGAGACCCGGTCGCCGCCGGCCCGGTGGCGCTCCCCCGCGGAGACACCGGTGCCGGCGACGGTCAGGAAGGGCAGGACGCGCGTCGCGTAGCGGAAGCGCCGGGGTTCGCCCTCGGCGCGCGGGAGGTACGCGATCTCCGTGAACCGCAGGTCCCAGGGCTGGTGCCGGTCGGGTTCCTGCGTGCGTTCCCAGAGCGTCTCCAGGTCCGCGCGCACCCGCGTCTCGATGTAGAGACCCATGGCCGTCCCCCTGCTCGTCCAGCTTTTTGAGCAACCGCTCAAAACTGCCCCGGAGGGAAGGTAGCTGATTTTGAGCACTCGCTCAACCGGCGGACGCGAAGAAGCCCCCGACCCTGAGACGTCAGGACCGGGGGCTTCCGGAGTACGGGTGGGCGTCAGGCGCCGAGGTGGCGCTCCACCGTCTCGACCTTCGAGGTCAGGCCGTCCATCACGCCCGGACGGATGTCGGCCTTCATCACCACGGAGACGCGCGGGGCACGGGCCTCGACGGCGGCGACGGCGCGCTTGACGACGTCCATGACCTCGTCCCACTCGCCTTCGATCGAGGTGAACATGGCGTCGGTGCGGTTGGGCAGCCCGGACTCCCGGACGACCCGCACGGCGTCGGCGACGTACTCACCGACCTCCTCCCCCACACCCAGCGGGGTGACCGAGAATGCGACGATCATGCGTTGACCACGCCTTCGCGACGGGCACGGGAGGCGATGATCGCCTCCGACTCGTACCGCTTGAGGACCTTGTCGCCGTACAGACCGCCGAAGGGCAGCAGCGCGAGCACGAAGAAGAAGGCCACCCGCTTGAAGGGCCACTTCGTCTTGCTCCAGACATCGAGGAGCAGCACCGCGTAGATCACGAAGAGGATGCCGTGCAGGACGCCGAGCGGCATCATCAGGAAGTCGATGTCCGAGATCCGGCTCAGGAGCGAGCCGAAGATCAGGAGCGCGGGAAACGACAGCGCCTCCGGCACGGAGATGAGGCGCAGCCGGTGCAGGGCGGTGGCGGTCTTGATGTCCACGGGGGTCACCTTCGGGGTTTCGCGGGCGATCTTGTGAATCGGCGCACAAGCGTCGGTCCATTGTGCACGGCGACTTTGCTGTCTCTTTATCCGGGGGCCCAGTACCTTCCAGGGGTGGCAACGTTCCGACTCCAAGGCAGCAAAGTGCTCGCCGTCTCCATGACCGGCGACGCCGTCAAGGCGAAGAACGGCTCGATGGTCGCCTACGACGGCCAGATGGCGTTCAAGAAGATGAGCGGTGGCGGTGAGGGCCTGCGCGGCATGGTGACCCGCCGGCTCACGGGTGAGCAGATGGAGGTGATGGAGGTGCGCGGTCAGGGGACCTGCTGGTTCGCCGACCGGGCCTCCGAGATCAATCTGGTCTCCCTGCACGGCGACAAGCTGTGGGTGGAGGCGAGCAATCTGCTCTGCACCGACGCGGGGCTGCGCACCGGCACCACCTTCACGGGCCTGCGCGGCGGCGCCACCGGGAACGGTCTCTTCACCACGACCGTCGAGGGCACCGGCCAGGCCGCGATCATGTCGGACGGCCCGGCGGTGGTGCTGCGGGTGACCCCGCAGTACCCGCTCCAGGTGGACCCCGGCGCGTACATCGCCCACCAGGGCAACCTCCAGCAGCACTTCCAGTCCGGGGTGACCTTCCGCACCCTGATGGGCGAGGGCGGCGGCGAGGCCTTCCAGATCCGCTTCGAGGGCGACGGCCTCGTGTACGTGCAGCCGAGCGAGCGGAACACGATCGGGGGTGACGTGTGAGCGTCGCACGCGCGGCCACCGGGCCGCAGACGACGACGATGACCGCACCTCTGCGCCGCGCGGGCGGAGAAGCGAACGAGGAGGACTGATGCCGTTCCGCGAGATCAACTCGAAGATGGTCGAGGCGACCGTCGTCCCCGGGCAGCGGATGTTCAGTCAGCGCGGCGCGATGCTCGCGTACCGCGGCGACGTCACTTTCACGCCGAACATGGCGGGCGGCCAGGGCGGCCTGATGTCGATGATCGGCCGCCGGGTGGCCGGCGAGGCGACCCCGCTGATGACCGTCGAGGGCAACGGCACGGTGATGTTCGGGCACGGCGGCCACCACATCCAGGTGATCGCGCTGGCGGGCGACACCCTGTACGTGGAGGCCGACCGGCTGCTCGCCTTCGACGGGACCCTGGAGCAGGGCACGATGTTCATGGGCTCGCAGGGCGGGGTCATGGGCATGGTCCGCGGCCAGGTGACCGGCCAGGGACTGTTCACGACGACCCTGAAGGGGCACGGTTCGGTGGCGGTCATGGCGCACGGCGGCGTCATCGAGCTGCCGATCTCACCGGCCCGCCCGGTCCACGTGGACCCGCAGGCGTACGTGGCGCACCGCGGCGACGTGCGGAACAAGCTCTCCACGGCGCTGGGCTGGCGCGACATGGTGGGGCGCGGCTCCGGCGAGGCGTTCCAGCTGGAGCTGAGCGGCAACGGCGTGGTGTACGTCCAGGCCTCGGAGGAGAAGCTGTGAGCACCCCGGTGATCCACGACCCGACGACCCTTCCGTCGGACGACAACGTCAATCCGTACACCTTCTGCGTGGAGCTCAAGGGGAGCCAGTGGTTCCTGCAGAAGGGGAAGATGATCGCCTACTACGGGCGGATCGAGTTCAACGGCATCGGGCTGGGCCGGCTCGACCGGCTGGTGCGGACGTCCTTCCACTCGCCGCTGCACGCGAGCGACTGGGTGGTGGCCGAGGGCAGCGGGAAGATGCTGCTCGCGGACCGGGCCTTCGACGTGAACTCGTACGACCTGGACGACGGCAACCTGACGATCCGCTCGGGGAACCTGCTGGCCTACCAGCCGACGCTGGCGCTGAAGCAGTCGATCGTGCCGGGGTTCGTGACGCTGATCGGCACGGGCAAGTTCGTGGCCGCGTCGAACGGCCCGGTGGTCTTCATGGAGCCGCCGATGCGGGTGGACCCGCAGGCGCTCGTCGGCTGGGCGGACTGCCCCTCGCCCTGCCACCATTACGACCACGGCTACATGACGGGCGTGATGGGCGGCGTCCGCGCGCTGACGGGCATCGGCGGGAGCTCGGGCGAGGAGCACCAGTTCGAGTTCGTCGGTGCGGGCACGGTGCTGCTCCAGTCGACGGAGCTGCTGATGCCGGAGCTGGCGACCGGCGCGCCGCCGGCGCAGCCGGGCGTTCCGGGCGGGCACGGGGCGCCTGGTTCCGGCCAGGGGCCGCTGGGTTCGGTACCGCGCCTTCCCGGCCAGCTCGGCGACCTCCAGCGTCGCTTCGGCCTGTAGCCGGTAGTCTGCGGAGTGTGACGTCCTCGAACGTCTGCGCCGTGCCGGGTTCGGGGCGCCCGACGCGTGGTGCCCGGCGTCACACTCCCAGACTTCGTCAAGTATTCAACTTCTTAGGTAGAATCCATATATGGACACCGAGACGGCCACCCCCTGGCTCACCGACGGCGAGCAGTGCGCCTGGCGCACCTTCCTGGACGTCCAGAGAATGCTGACGTACCAGCTGGAGCGGGACCTCCAGCCCTTCGGCCTGACGATGAACGACTACGAGATCCTGGTGAACCTCTCTGAGTCGGCGGAGCGGCGGCTGCGCATGAGCGACCTCGCCGCCGCCACCCTCCAGTCGAAGAGCAGGCTCTCCCACCAGATCACCCGCATGGAGAACGCCGGTCTCGTCCGCCGCGAGAACTGCGAGTCCGACCGCCGCGGGCTCTACGCCGTCCTGACCGACGACGGCATGGAGACCATGCGCAAGGTCGCCCCGCACCACGTCGAGTCGGTGCGCAAGCACTTCATCGACCAGCTCAGCGGCGAGGCCCTCGGCGACCTCCACGAGTCCCTGAAGCCGGTCGCCGAGCAGCTCCGCGGCCGCCGCGGCAAGCCGTGACCTGACAGAGTACGGAAGGGCCCCTCCGGTCACCCGGAGGGGCCCTTCCGTACGTACCGGAGCGTCCCCGGAGCTCAGTTTCCGGTCAGGCTCGCGACCAGCTCGTCGGCGGCCGCGTACGGGTCCAGGCCGCCCGCCACGATCCGCTCCGCCAGGGCGTCCAGGCGCCGGTCGCCGTGCAGGTCGCCGATCCGCTCGCGCAGGGCCGTGACCGCGATGGTCTCCACCTCGCGCGCCGCACGGGCCCGGCGGCGCTCCGCCAGGACCCCGCGCTCCTCCATCCAGGCACGGTGCTTCTCCAGGGCCTCCACGACCTCGTCGACGCCCTCGCCGCGCGCCGCGACCGTCTTCACGATCGGCGGCCGCCAGTCGCCCGCCGCCCGCGCCTCGCCGAGCCCCAGCATGTGGTTGAGCTCGCGGGCGGTGGCGTCCGCGCCGTCCCGGTCGGCCTTGTTCACCACGTACACGTCGCCGATCTCCAGGATGCCCGCCTTGGCGGCCTGGATCCCGTCGCCCATGCCCGGCGCGAGCAGGACCACCGAGGTGTCGGCCTGGGAGGCGATCTCCACCTCCGACTGGCCGACGCCGACGGTCTCCACGAGGATCACCTCGCAGCCGGCCGCGTCCAGGACGCGGATGGCCTGCGGGGCGGACCAGGCGAGCCCGCCCAGGTGGCCGCGGGTCGCCATGGAGCGGATGTAGACGCCCGGGTCGGAGGCGTGCTCCGACATCCGGACCCGGTCACCGAGGAGCGCTCCCCCGCTGAAGGGCGAGGACGGGTCGACGGCGAGCACGCCGACCCGCTTCCCGGCCCGGCGGTACGCGGAGACCAGCGCGGACGTCGACGTGGACTTGCCCACGCCCGGCGAGCCGGTCAGGCCCACCACGTACGCGCCGCCGGTGAGCGGCGCGAGCGCCGCCATCACCTCGCGCAGCTGCGGGGACGCCCCCTCCACCAGGGAGATCAGCCGGGCCACGGCCCGCGGTCGGCCCTCCCGTGCCTGGGCGACGAGTTCGGGGACGTCCACCATCTGCGCTGCTCCTCGGTCGGATGCCGCTCTTACTTGCCGTTGCCGGGGACGCGGACGATCAGCGCGTCGCCCTGGCCGCCGCCGCCGCAGAGGGCCGCCGCGCCGATGCCGCCGCCGCGCCGCTTGAGCTCCAGGGCGAGGTGCAGCACGACACGGGCGCCGGACATGCCGATGGGGTGGCCGAGGGCGATCGCGCCACCGTTGACGTTCACCTTCTCGGGGGTAACGCCGAGGTCCTTCATTGACTGGACGGCGACCGCGGCGAAGGCCTCGTTGATCTCGATCAGGTCGAGGTCCTCGACGGTCAGGCCCTCCTTCTTCAGGGCGTGCAGGATCGCGTTGGACGGCTGCGACTGGAGCGAGTTGTCCGGGCCGGCCACGTTGCCGTGGGCGCCGATCTCGGCGATCCACTCCAGGCCCAGCTCCTCGGCCTTGGCCTTGCTCATCACGACGACCGCGGCGGCGCCGTCGGAGATCTGCGAGGAGGTGCCGGCGGTGATGGTGCCGTCCTTGGCGAAGGCCGGACGGAGCTTGCCGAGGGACTCGGCGGTGGTCTCCGCGCGGATGCCCTCGTCCTGGGAGAAGACGACCGGCTCGCCCTTGCGCTGCGGGATCTCGACCGGGGTGATCTCGGCCTCGAAGATGCCGTTCTTCTGGGCGGCGGCGGCGCGCTGGTGCGAGAGGGCGGCGATCTCGTCCTGCTCGGGGCGCTGGATGCCCAGGCGGGTGTTGTGCTTCTCCGTGGACTCGCCCATGGCGATGCCCTCGAAGGAGTCGGTGAGACCGTCGTACGCCATGGCGTCGAGCATCTCGATGGCGCCGTACTTGAAGCCCTCGCGGGACTTCGGCAGCAGGTGCGGGGCGTTCGTCATGGACTCCTGGCCGCCGGCGACGACGACGTCGAACTCACCGGCGCGGATCAGCTGGTCGGCGAGCGCGATGGCGTCGAGACCCGACAGGCACACCTTGTTGATGGTGAGCGCGGGGACGTTCATCGGGATGCCGGCCTTGACGGCGGCCTGACGGGCGGGGATCTGGCCGGCGCCCGCCTGGAGCACCTGGCCCATGATCACGTACTGCACCTGGTCGCCGCCGATGCCGGCCCGGTCGAGGGCCGCCTTGATGGCGAAGCCGCCGAGGTCGGCGCCCGAGAAGGACTTGAGCGAGCCGAGCAGGCGACCCATGGGCGTGCGGGCGCCCGCGACGATCACTGAGGTGGTACCGGTCGTTCCAGACATGAGGCACGGCCCCTTGGGATGAGGAGTGAACGAGGGTTTACCGCCAATGTACTGAGGGGCGTCGCGTCAGGTCACCGGGCAGCCGGTGTGACGGCGCGCACGTTGCGTAACCACCTCCTCGGCGGTGCACTGGAGCCATGCTGACGCGTATCGACCACATCGGGATCGCCTGCTTCGACCTGGACAAGACCGTCGAGTTCTACCGTGCCACGTACGGGTTCGAGGTCTTCCACTCCGAAGTCAACGAGGAGCAGGGCGTCCGCGAGGCCATGCTCAAGATCAACTCCACCGACGACGGCGGGGCCTCCTACCTCCAGCTCCTGGAGCCCACCCGGGAGGACTCCGCGGTGGGCAAGTGGCTCGCCAAGAACGGCGAGGGCGTGCACCACATCGCCTTCGGCACGGCCGACGTCGACGGGGACGCCGAGGCCATCCGGGGCAAGGGCGTCCGGGTCCTCTACGACGAGCCGCGGATCGGCTCCATGGGCTCCCGGATCACCTTCCTCCACCCCAAGGACTGCCACGGCGTGCTCACGGAACTGGTCACCTCGGCGAAGCCGTCCGCTGACCACTCCTCAGCGGAGCACTGACCACCGGATTCCTGGCCCGGTAGAGTGGGCGGCTCCGGGCCGGGGCCGGTCGGGGCCGCTCCGTGCGACACCGAAGTCGGGATGTCGGGGTCGTCCGATCTGCCACGATTCCCCGGGGGTCCGTCCTCGGCCGTGAGGGCGTGCTCGTAGGAGTGTTGCGACCAGGGGACGGATGGGACCGCGCAGTGCGGGGCTACGAACGCCAGGAGAGCCACCGAGCTGAAGACGACCATCTCGCCAGGTTCGAAGCCGAGATGGACCGGCTGAAGACCGAACGCGAGAAGGCCGTCCAGCATGCCGAGGACCTGGGCTACCAGGTCGAGGTCTTGCGCGCCAAGCTCCACGAGGCGCGCCGCACCATCGCGTCCCGGCCCGCGTACGACAGCGCCGACATCGGCTACCAGGCCGAGCAGCTGCTGCGGAACGCGCAGGCGCAGGCCGAGCAGCTCCGTCAGGACGCCGAGCGCGAGCTGCGCGAGGCCCGCGCCCAGACCCAGCGCATCCTCCAGGAGCACGCCGAGCACCAGGCCCGGCTCCAGGCCGAGCTGCACAACGAGGCCGTCCAGCGCCGCCAGCAGCTCGACCAGGAGCTCAACGAGCGCCGCCAGACCGTCGAGGCGCACGTCAACGAGAACGTCGCCTGGGCCGAACAGCTGCGCGCCCGCACGGAGTCCCAGGCCCGCCGCCTCCTCGACGAGTCCCGCGCGGAGGCCGAGCAGTCGCTCGCCGCCGCCCGAGCCGAGGCCACCCGGCTCGCCGAGGAGACCAGCCGCCGCGTCGGCGCCGAGGCGGAGTCCGCCCGAGCCGAGGCCGAAGCGATTCTGCTGCGTGCCCGCAAGGACGCCGAGCGGCTCCTGAGCGCCGCCTCCAGCCAGGCGCAGGAGGCCACCAGCCACGCCGAGCAGCTCCGCTCGACCACCGCCGTCGAGACCGACCAGGCCCGCCGGCAGGCCACCGAGCTCTCCCGCGCCGCCGAACAGCGCATGCAGGAGGCCGAGGAGAAGCTGCGGCTCGCCCGCATCGAGGCCGAGAAGGCCCTCACCGAAGCCAAGGAGGCCGCCGCCCGGCAGCTCGCCTCCGCCGAGTCGGTCAACGAGCAGCGCACCCGCACCGCCAAGACGGAGATCGCCCGGCTCGTCGGCGAGGCCACCAAGGAGGCCGAGGCGCTCAAGGCGGAGGCCGAGGAGAAGCTCCGCGAGGCCACCGCCGAGGCGGAGAAGCTCCTCACGGAGGCCTCCGAGAAGGCCCTCGCGGCCGCCGCCGAGGACTCCGCCGCCGCGCTCGCCAAGGCCGCCCGCAGCGCCGAGGAGATCCTCACCAAGGCGTCCGAAGACGCCCGGGAGACCACCCGCAAGGCCGCCGAGGAGGCCGAGCGGGTCCGCCGCGAGGCCGAGACCGAGGCGGACCGGCTGCGCGCCGAGGCCGGGGAGCAGGCCGACGAACTGCTCGGCTCGGCGAAGGACGACACCAAGGAGTACCGCGCCAAGACGGTCGAGCTCCAGGAGGAGGCCCGCCGGCTGCGCGGCGAGGCCGAGCAGCTGCGCGCCGAGGCCATCGACGAGGGCGAGCGGATCCGCGGCGAGGCCCGCCGCGAGGCCCTCCAGCAGATCGAGGAGGCGGCCAGGACCGCCGAGGAGCTCCTCACCAAGGCCCGTACGGACGCCGACGAGCTGCGCACCAAGGCCGGTGCCGAGAGCGAGCGGGTCAAGTCGGAGGCGATGGAGCGCGCCCAGACGCTCCGCGCCCAGGCCGAGGAGACCCTGGAGCGCACCCGCGCCGAGGCCGAGCGGCTGCGCGCCGAGGCCGAGGAGCAGGCCGAGTCGGTCAAGGGCGCGGCCGAGGAGGCCGCCGCCGGGCTGCGCGCGGACGCCGAGCGGGCCGCCGAGGCGCGCCGCGCGGAGGCCGCCGAGGAGCTGGCCCGGCTGCACGCCGACGCCGAGGCGAAGGTCGCGGCCGCCGGCGAGGAGCTCACCGACGCGCGGGCCGAGGGCGAGCGGATCCGGCGCGAGGCCGCCGAGGAGACGGAGCGGCTGCGGACCGAGGCCGCCGAGCGGATCCGGTCCCTCCGGGAGCAGGCCGAGCAGGAGGCCGAGCGGCTGCGCGCCGAGGCCGCGTCGGACGCGTCCACCACCCGTACCGAGGCCGAGTCCGCCGCCGTACGGCTGCGCAGGGAGGCTTCCGAGGAGGCCGAGCGGCTGCGCTCGGAGGCCCAGGAGACCGCCGACCGGGTGCGGGCCGAGGCCGCCGCCGCCGCCGAGCGGGTGGCCGCCGAGGCCGCCGAGGCCCTGGCCGCCGCGCGGGACGAGGCCAACCGGCGTCGCCGGGAGGCCGAGGAGACCCTCGAGTCGGCCCGCTCCGAGGCCGGCCGGGAGCGCGAGCACGCCCGCGAGCAGTCCGAGGAGCTCCTGGCCGCCGCCCGCAAGCGGGTCGAGGAGGCGCAGGCCGAGGCGCAGCGCCTGGTCGAGGAGGCGGACGCGCGGGCGACCGAGATGGTCACCGCCGCCTCGCGAGCCGCCCAGGAGGTGCGGGACTCGGTGGCCGGTCTGCGCGAGCAGGCCGAGGAGGAGATCGCCGGGCTGCGCAGCGCCGCCGAGCACGCGGCGGAGCGGACGCGCACCGAGGCGCAGGAGGAGGCGGACCGAGTCCGCGCCGACGCGTACGAGGAGCGGGAGCGGGCGTCCGAGGACGCCGTCCGCACGCGGGCGCGTGCCCAGGAGGAGTCGGAGGCCGCGAAGGCGCTGGCGGAGCGAACGGTCACGGACGCGCTCGCCGAGGCGGAGAAGCTGCGGGCGGACACCGCCGAGTACGCGCAGCGGGTGCGGACCGAGGCGACGGACTCGCTCGCCTCTGCCGAGCAGGACGCGGCCCGTACGCGCGCGGACGCCCGGGACGACGCGAACCGGATCCGTTCGGAGGCCGCCGAGCGCGCCGAGACGACGGTCGGCGAGGCGCGCGCGGAGGCGGAGCGGATCGCCGCCGAGGCCGCCGAGCTGCGCGCCGAGGCCGAGCAGCTCAAGATCGACGGCGAAGCGCACGCCGAGGCGCTGCGCGACGCGGCGATCGCCGAGGGCGAGCAGGTCCTGGACGAGGCCCGCAAGGCCGCGGACAAGCGCCGTTCGGACGCCGCCGCGCAGGCCGACACCCTCGTCGGCGAAGCCACCGCCGAGGCCGAGCGGATCGCGGCCGAGGCCGCCGAGCTGCGGGAGACGACCGAGCGCGACGCCCAACGGCTGCGCACGGAGGCCGAGCAGGTCAAGGCCGACGGCGAAGCGCAGGCGGAGGCGCTGCGGGCGGAGGCACGCGCCGAGGGCGAGCAGATCCTGGACGAGGCCCGCAAGGCCGCCGACAAGCGCCGTTCCGACGCCGCCGAACAGGCCGACACCCTCATCGGCGAAGCCACCGCCGAAGCCGAGCGGCTCACCGCCGAGGCGGTCGAGCTCATGGAGACGACCGAGCAGGACGCCGCCCGCATCCGCGCCGAGGCCGAGCAGGTCAAGGCCGACGGCGTGGCACAGGCGGAGGCGCTGCGGGCGGAGGCCCGCGCCGAGGCGGAGCAGGTCCTCGACGAGGCCCGCAAGGCCGCCGACAAGCGCCGTTCCGACGCCGCCGAACAGGCCGACACCCTCATCGGCGAAGCCACCGCCGAAGCCGAGCGGCTCACCGCCGAGGCGGTCGAGCTCATGGAGACGACCGAGCAGGACGCCGCCCGCATCCGCGCCGAGGCCGAGCAGGTCAAGGCCGACGGCGAGGCGCACGCGCAGGCCCTGCGCAACGCCGCGCTGGCCGACGCCGAGCAGATCCTGGACGAGGCCCGCAAGGCCGCCGACAAGCGCCGTTCGGACGCCGCCGCGCAGGCCGACACCCTCGTCGGCGAGGCGACGGCCGAGGCCGAGCGGATCGTGAACGAGGCGGCCGAGCTGGCCGATTCGGTCGGCGCGGACGCCCGCGCCGAGGCGGGCCGGACCGTCGCCGCGGCCTCGGAGGAGGCCGAGCGGCTGCGCGCCGAGGGCGCCGAGGCGATCGCGGAGGCCCTGCGGGACGCCGAGCGGATCCGTACCGAGTCCGAGCGGGTCAAGGCCGAGGCCGCGGCCGCGGGCGAGCAGATGCGCGCGGAGGCCCGCGAGGAGGCGGACCGGACCCTCGACGAGGCCCGGGAGGCCGGCGCCCGGAAGCGTTCGGACGCGGCCGAGCAGGCCGATCAGCTCATCGCCAAGGCCCAGGAGGAGGCGCTGCGCGCCACCACGGAGGCCGAGTCGCAGGCGGACACGATGGTCGGCGCGGCCCGCAAGGAGGCCGAGCGGATCGTCGCCGAGGCGACCGTCGAGGGCAACGCGCTGGTGGAGAAGGCCCGTACGGACGCGGACGAGCTCCTGGTCGGGGCGCGCAGCGACGCGACGGCCATAAGGGAGCGGGCCGAGGAGCTGCGGGGCCGGATCGAGGGCGAGATCGAGGAGCTGCACGAGCGGGCGCGGCGCGAGTCGGCCGAGCAGATGAAGACGGCCGGCGAGCGCGTCGACAAGCTGGTGAAGGCCGCGACCGAGCAGCGCGCCGAGGCGGAGGAGAAGGCGAAGGAGCTGGTCTCCGAGGCGAGTTCGGAGGCGAGCAAGGTCCGGATCGCCGCGGTCCGCAAGGCGGACGCGCTCCTCAAGGAGGCCGCGCAGAAGAAGGCCTCGATCATCGCCGAGGCCGAGGCCGTGAAGGCGGAGGCCGAGCGGATCCGCGCGGAGGCCGAGGCCGAGGCGGAGAAGACGGTCCAGGAGGGGCAGCGCGAGCTGGAGGTGCTGACGCGTCGTCGCAAGGACATCAATGCCGAGATCTCCCGTGTCCAGGACGTGCTGGAGGCGTTGGAGTCTTTCGAGACGCCGTCAGCCGGAAAGGACGGGGTCAAGGCGGGTGCCTCGGCGGGTTCCACCCGGACGGGTGGCAAGTCCCAGGACGGCTAGCCACTCAAAAGGCTGGACATTCTCCAGATCAAACGGGCATACGCTCGATGACACGCCGCTTCGGCCCCTAGGATTCCCTCTAACACCTCACCGGTCTCATTCGACAGGAACCCCATGAGCGACACTTCCTCCCCCTTCGGCTTCGAGCTCGTGCGGCGCGGTTACGACCGCGGTCAGGTGGACGACCGCATTACCAAGCTCGTGGCCGACCGCGACAGTGCCCTGTCCCGCATCACCTCGCTGGAGAAGCGCATCGAGGAGCTCCACCTCGAGACGCAGAACGCCCAGGCGCAGGTCACCGACGCCGAGCCGTCGTACGCGGGGCTCGGCGCCCGGGTCGAGAAGATCCTCCGGCTGGCCGAGGAGGAGGCGAAGGACCTGCGTGAGGAGGCCCGCCGCGCCGCCGAGCAGCACCGCGAGCTGGCCGAGTCGGCCGCCCAGCAGGTGCGCAACGACGCGGAGTCGTTCGCGGCCGAGCGCAAGGCGAAGGCCGAGGACGAGGGCGTCCGGATCGTCGAGAAGGCGCAGGGCGAGGCCAACACGCTGCGTGCCGAGGCCCAGAAGGACGCGCAGTCGAAGCGCGAGGAGGCGGACGCCCTCTTCGAGGAGACCCGCGCCAAGGCCGCCCAGGCCGCCGCGGACTTCGAGACGAACCTGGCGAAGCGCCGTGAGCAGTCGGAGCGGGACCTGGCCTCGCGTCAGGCGAAGGCCGAGAAGCGCCTCGCGGAGATCGAGCACCGCGCCGAGCAGCTCCGCCTGGAGGCCGAGAAGCTGCGGACGGACGCGGAGCGCCGGGCCCGTCAGACGGTGGAGACCGCACAGCGCCAGGCCGAGGACATCGTGGCCGACGCGAACGCCAAGGCCGACCGGATCCGTTCGGAATCGGAGCGCGAGCTCGCGGCGCTGACGAACCGCCGCGACTCGATCAACGCGCAGCTGACCAACGTCCGCGAGATGCTGGCGACGCTGACCGGTGCCGCGGTGGCGGCGGCCGGCTCCCCGATCGACGACGAGCGCACGGCCGGCGTCCCGGCCCAGCAGTCGCGCTGACCGTCGTCCCAGAGGCGCAGAAAACCCTCCGTCATTCCGGTGGCGGGGGGTTTTGCGCGCCCGTAGGTTGGGACGCATGATCGAGCTTGAGGGCCTGACCAAGCGCTACGGGGCGAAGACGGCGGTCGACCACCTGTCCTTCCAGGTCCGTCCTGGCATGGTCACCGGCTTCCTCGGGCCGAACGGGGCGGGCAAGTCGACGACGATGCGGATGATGCTCGACCTGGACAACCCGACGAGCGGGACGGTCCGGATCGACGGCAAGCACTACCGGGACCTGGCCGAGCCGCTGAAGTACATCGGGGCGCTGCTCGACGCCAAGGCGATGCACGGCGGCCGTTCCGCCTACAACAACCTGCTGTGTCTGGCGCAGTCCAACCGCATCCCGGCGAGCCGGGTGGGCGAGGTGCTGGACCTGGTGGGTCTGACGGCGGTCGCGAAGAAGAAGTCGAAGGGTTTCTCCCTCGGCATGGGGCAGCGGCTCGGGATCGCGTCGGCTCTCCTCGGTGATCCCGAGATCCTGATGTTCGACGAGCCCGTCAATGGTCTGGACCCCGAGGGAATTCACTGGATCCGCAATCTGATGAAGGCGTTGGCGGCCGAGGGCCGGACGATCTTCGTTTCCAGCCATCTGATGAGTGAAATGGCGCTGACGGCGGATCACCTGATCGTGATCGGTCAGGGAAAACTGCTGGCCGACACCTCGATGGCGGATTTCATCCAGCAGAATTCCCGGAGTTATGTGCGGATGCGCTCTCCGCAGCAGGAACGCCTGCGGGACGTGCTCCACGCGAACGGATTCGTCGTGGCCGAGGCCGGCGGCGGGGCCCTGGAGGTGGACGGGGCGACGACGGAGAAGCTGGGCGAACTGGCCGCGGAGAACGGTCTGGTGCTGCACGAGCTGAGCGCGCAGCGGGCCTCCCTCGAAGAGGCGTTCATGCAGATGACGGCCGCCGCGGTGGAGTACCACGCGCAGGGCACCGATGTTCACAGCGGCGCCGCGGCGCCCGGCCCCCACTGGGGCACGACCTCCGAGGGAGCCTGAACGATGGCAGTGGCATCCGCGGTACTGCAGTCCGAGTGGACCAAGATCCGGACGGTGTCGTCGACCGTCTGGACGCTGGCGAGCGCCCTCTTCGTCACGGTGGCGATGGGCGCGGCGCTGTGCGCCCTGACGAACGCCACCTTCGACGACATGAGGGAGGTCGAGAAGGCCACCTTCGACCCGACCCTGGTCAGCTTCTCCGGGATGATCCTGGGGCAGCTGGCGATGGTGGTCTTCGGCGTCCTGGTGGTGGGGACCGAGTACTCCTCCGGCATGATCCGCACCTCGCTGGCCGCCGTGCCGCAGCGCGCGACCTTCCTCTTCTCGAAGATCGCGGTCGCGGGCGGGCTCGCGCTCCTGGTGGGGCTCGCGACGAGCTTCCTCTCCTTCTTCCTGGGGCAGGCGCTGCTCGGCGAGCACCGGGTCTCCATCGGGGACGACGGCGTGCTGCGGGCAGTGGTCGGCGGCGGGCTCTACATGGGCCTGATGGCGATCTTCTCCATGGGCGTGGCGGCGATGCTGCGCTCGTCGATGCTGTCGCTCGGCATCCTCGTGCCGTTCTTCTTCCTGGTCTCCAACATCCTTTCGCAGGTGCCGAAGGCCAAGGAGGTGGCCCAGTACTTCCCCGACCAGGCCGGCTCGAAGGTCATGCGGATCGTCCCGGACGCGATGAACTCGGAGGAGGCCCCGTACGGCCCGTGGGGCGGGCTCGGGATCATGGTGCTCTGGGTGGTGGCGGCGCTCGTCGGCGGCTATCTGGTGATGAAGAAGCGGGACGCCTGATTCCCCGGGCTTGGCCGGAACCGTCAACGGCTGGATAAGCTCCTAGCTCATACGGGGGGCTCCGGCCGTCGGCCGCCACGCCCCGACATGGATGCGACCGACCTGTCGATGGGGCTGGAGAATGATCGAGGCAGTCGGCCTGACGAAGCGCTACGGCGCCAAGACGGCCGTGTACAACCTTTCCTTCCAGGTGAGGCCCGGTGTCGTCACCGGGTTCCTGGGGCCCAACGGGTCGGGCAAGTCGACGACCATGCGCATGATCCTGGGGCTCGACCGGCCCACCGCGGGTCACGTCACGATCGGCGGCCACCCCTTCCGGCAGCTGCCGAACGCGCCCCGGCAGGTCGGCGCGCTCCTCGACGCCAAGGCCGTGCACGGCGGCCGCAGCGCGCGCAGCCATCTGCTGTCGCTCGCGCAGCTGGCCGGCATCCCGGCGCAGCGCGTCGACGAGGTCCTCGGCGTGGTCGGCCTCCAGGACGTCGCCAAGCGGCGCTCGAAGGGCTTCTCGCTCGGCATGGGCCAGCGGCTCGGCATCGCGGCGGCGCTCCTGGGCGACCCGCAGGTGCTGCTCTTCGACGAGCCCGTCAACGGCCTGGACCCCGAGGGCATCCTCTGGGTGCGGAACCTGATGAAGAAGCTGGCCTCCGAGGGTCGCACGGTCTTCGTCTCCAGCCACCTCATGAGCGAGATGGCGCTGACGGCCGACCACCTGATCGTGATCGGCCGGGGGCAGCTGCTCGCGGACATGCCCGTCAAGGACTTCATCTCGGCGAACTCCGCCGACTTCGCCCGGGTGCGGACGCCGGGGACCGAGCCGGCGCAGCGGGAGAAGCTGACGTCGGTGCTCATGGAGGCCGGCGGCCAGGTGCTGTCGGAGCCGGACGGGGCGCTGCGCGTGACGGGCCTGCCCCTGCCGCGGATCAGCGACCTCGCGCACGACGCGGACGTACGGCTCTGGGAGCTGTCCCCGCACCAGGCGTCCCTGGAGGAGGCGTACATGCGGCTGACGCAGGGCGCCGTGGACTACCGCTCCACCGACGACCGCCTCGCCCACCTCCAGCCGCCGGTGCAGCCCGGACAGCCGGGGTACGGGATGCCGCCGCAGCCGCCGGTCCAGGAGGTGCCGCAGCAGGGCTGGTACGCCCCGCCGCCGCCCGGACAGAACCCGTACGGCGCGGCTCCGCAGGGCCCCCACGCCCCCGCGCAGGGCCCGTACGCCGGGGCCCCGCAGGCCCCCGCGCCCGGTCCGTACGCCCCTCCGGCCGCCCCGCAGCCGGCCGTCTCTCAGCCGAACAGCCCGCAGCCGAGCGACACCCCGAAGGACGCCCGATGACCGCCCCCGCCCACCACCACGCCCCGGCTCCGCACGCCTACGTCTCCCCCATCCCGGTCCGCGCCGCGCACCTCGGCGACGCGCTCGCCTCCGAGTGGACGAAGATCCGCTCGGTGCGTTCGACGATGTGGACGCTGGGGGTGATGGTCCTGCTGATGGTCGGCATCGGGATCGGTGTCGCCGCCATCGCCGCGGCCTCCGAGGCCCCGATGGGCGAGGAGTCCGTCCTCGGCTTCGGCTTCTTCGGGATGCTGCCGGCGTCGATCTGCGTGATCACGCTGGGCGTCCTGACGATCGCCTCCGAGTACGGCACGGGCATGATCCGGACGACCCTGACGGCCTGTCCGAGCCGGGCCCGGGTGCTCACGGCGAAGGCGATCGTCTTCTTCCTGCTGGTCTTCACGCTCACCACGCTGGTCGCGACGCTCGTGGCGGTGGCCCAGGTCGGCATGGTGGACGCGGCGGAGCCGACGGCCTCCGAATGGCTGCGGGCGACGGTGGGAGCGGGCGCCTACCTGGCGACGCTCGGGCTGCTCGCGATGGCGGTCGGCACGCTCATCCGGCACTCGGCCGGCGCGATCACGGTGATGATCGGCCTGCTGCTGCTGCCGCTGGTGGTGGGCATGTTCATGTTCTCCGAGGCGCTGCTGTCGGTGCGGGACTTCCTGTTCACCTACGCGATCCCCTCGCAGATGATCGCGCTCTACAGCGAGCGGCCGCCGCTGGGCGACTCGGGCCCGGCGGGCTGGGAGCCGCTGCTGATCATGGCGGCGATCGCGGCGGCGGCACTGGGCGGCGCGTACGCCCTGCTGAACAGCCGGGACGTGTAGGCCCTTAGTACCTCGGCGCGTTGCGGGACCGCTGCACCCTGCTGGTGCGGCGGTCCTTCGCGTTCCAGCAGGCCTTGTGCCAGTGGCGGCGGTCGTCCACCCCGCCCCACTCCGGCCAGGCGACCACGTGCGGGGCGCCGGAGGGGATCTCCTGGTCGCAGCCCGGGCAGCGGTAGCGCTTGCCCGGTGCGCTCGCCCCGGCGACGAGCCGGACGTACCACTCCTCGTCCTGCCAGGTCTCGGTGCGCTGCACACCGCCGTACCGGTCGCCGTGATCGCCCTGCTGTACGGGCTTCTCGCCGCCTCGGGAGCGGTTGTGACGCGGGGACACGGGCACACCTCACGGGGTCTGGGAACACGGACCGTTCCCTCCAGCCTACGGGCCGCCACACGGTGCCCCGGGCCCTTCCGGGGACGGCTTAGCCGAAAATCGCAAGAACTTCATGAACGGCCGTTGCCTTTGGCACGTGTCAGACGTTGGTGCCAGTGCGAGGGGAGATACGCGTCGGCCGCAAGGAGGCAGAAGGCGATGCGCGTGGGTACGTTCGTTCTGGCAGCCCAGTTCCCGGGCCAGGGCCAGGGGGAGGCACTGCACCGGGCGGTGCGGACCGCCGAGGTGGCGGAGGAAGCGGGGCTCGACTCCGTCTGGCTGGCCGAGCACCACTTCGTGCCGTACGGGGTCTGCCCCTCGGCCGTGACACTGGCCGCGCTGCTCCTCGGCCGCACCCGGCGGCTCCGGGTCGGCACGGCGGTGAGCGTGCTGCCGACCGTCCACCCGGTCGCCCTCGGCGAGCAGGCGGCGCTGCTGCACCTCACCTCGGGCGGCCGGTTCACCCTGGGGGTGGGCCGGGGCGGGCCCTGGGTGGACCTGGAGGTCTTCGGCGCGGGACTCGCGGCGTACGAGAAGGGGTTCCCCGAATCGCTCGACCTGCTGCTGCGCTGGCTCACCGAGCCGCGCGTCGGTGCCGAGGGGGAACGATTCGCTTTCCGCGAGGTGCCCGTGGTGCCCCGCCCCGACGAGCTGATCGGCGGCGCGGCCGCCCCCGAGGTGGTGGTGGCCTGCACCTCGCCGAAGAGCGTGCGGCTCGCGGCGGAGCGCGGACTGCCGATGCTGCTCGGCATGCACTGCGGCGACGAGGACAAGGCCGAGATGGTCGCGGCCTGGGCGCGGTGCGCGCGGGAGGCCGGGCGGGACCCGGACGAGATCGCGCGGATCGGCGCCGGCCACGTCTCGGCGGGGGTGGCCCAGCTCGCGGACCGGGGCGCGGACGCGGCGGAGGCGCTGGTCAAGGCGATGCCGGGGTGGCTGAGGCAGGGGCTCGACGCGCATGTGACGGTGGACGGCAGGCACCGGGCGATGCGGGACCCCGTGGCGTACACGGAGCTGCTGTGCGGGCTGCACCCGGTGGGCACGCCCCGGCTGGCGGCGGACCGGCTCGCGGCGACCGCGGAGCGCACGGGCATCACGCGCTTCGCCCTCCTCGCGGAAGGCTCGGGCGACCTCGCGGCGACCGAGGAGAACGTCCGGCGCCTGGGCGCGGAGGTCCTGCCGCTCCTGGTGTGAGAGCCCTCACGGGAGCGGTGCTGACTGTGCTGCCGCTTCCGCGCCTTGCGGCGGCGATGCGCGTCGGCTCGCATCGATCGCGTTCTCCCGCGGTGCGGAGCGGCAGCACCATGTCTCAGCAGTCGCGCAGTTCCGGCGACTGGTTCAGCAGCTGTCCCCGTACGGACGTGAAACGGGCGAGTCGCTCGTCCACCGACGGGTCCAGCGGGAAGACCGCCACGCGGTGGCAGTTCTGGAAGGCGAGACGCACCCCGAAGTGCCGCTGCAGCGCACCGCGAATGGCGTCGCTCGCGAGCGCGCGCAGCAGCTGACCACGTGCCTGCTCATTCGGCGGCGGCGTCTGGTTGTCGGCGAACTCTCCGCCGTCGACCTTCAGCTGTGCCACCAGAGAACTGATCATCTCCCATGCGTAGGGCAGGGAGGTCCGGACGCAGTCGACGAAGTCGGCTTCGTCGACCTCGCCTCGCTCGGCCTGTTCCAACAGGGCCGGTGAGACGTCGAGCGACATGGGTTCTCCTCTCGCGACCCCGCGGACGGGGTCTTGCGGGCAGGGGCGAAGGCCGCCGTGCGCCACGCAGCGTGCACGGACGACGACCTCCAGCTTCCACGGTAAGCGCGCGGTCCGGGCGACACCAGAAGAATGGGCACACAACCGGCTGATAACCGACGGGTGTTCGGCTCACGACGGCCCCCACGCGCCGTCGGGGCGATGCCCGAATCGCGCGGAAGAGCACCCGTCTTGTAGCGTTGCCGACCATGCGTCTCGTCATTGCCCGTTGTTCCGTGGACTACGCGGGCCGGCTCACCGCCCACCTGCCCTCCGCACCCCGTCTGATCCTGGTCAAGGCAGACGGCAGCGTCTCCATCCACGCGGACGACCGGGCGTACAAACCGCTCAACTGGATGTCCCCGCCGTGCACACTGAAGGAAGGCGTCGACGGTGAGGCAGGCATCTGGACCGTGATCAACAAAGCGGGCGAGAAACTGATCATCACGATGGAGGAGATCCTCCACGACTCCTCGCACGAACTGGGCGTCGACCCGGGCCTCATCAAGGACGGCGTCGAGGCGCACCTCCAGGAGCTGCTCGCCGACCGCATCGAGACCCTCGGCGACGGCTACACCCTGATCCGCCGCGAGTACCCGACCGCGATCGGCCCCGTGGACATCCTGTGCCGGGACTCCGACGGCGCGACGGTCGCGGTGGAGATCAAGCGGCGCGGCGAGATCGACGGCGTCGAGCAGCTGACCCGCTACCTGGAGCTGCTCAACCGCGACCCGCACCTCGCCCCGGTGAAGGGCGTCTTCGCGGCCCAGGAGATCAAGCCGCAGGCGCGGGTCCTCGCGACGGACCGCGGGATCGGCTGCGTGGTCCTCGACTACGACGCGCTGCGCGGCATCGAGGACGACAAGCTGCGGCTGTTCTAGCGGCGGCGGGAGTACGGATACGGGGACGGCCCCGGGTGCGGTGAGCGCGCCCGGGGCCGTCGTCGTTGTCGTACGGGGGTCAGGCCGGCGAGTCCGTGGCGGTGGCGGTCTCGGAGGCGGAGGGGGCGCCGAGGGTGGTGGTCTCGCCGGCCGCCGGGGAGCTGGTGGGCGTCGTCGGCTCCTCCGCCGGAGTCGACGACTCCGACGGGCCCGGGCCCGACGAAGAGCTCGACGGCGTCTCCGACGGGGTCTTGATCGGGGGCTGCGTGATCGACGGGCGCGGGCCACCTGTGGTGACCGTCGGGCTCGGCGGCGCCTTGGTCGTCGTGGGGGCACCGGTGCTCGTCGGGCTGTCCGACGGCGAGGGCGAGCCCGACGCGGACGGGTCCCTCGACGCGGACGGCGACGTGCCGTCCGAGCCCGACGGGCTCGGGGAGTCCGAGCGGGTCGCCCGGCCCGTCTCCGTCGGGTCGGCCTCGCCGTCGGCCGGCTGGTCCTCGCCGTCGAGGCCGTCGTCGGTGCCGCTCTCGCTCGCGGTGCTGTCGGAGGTGACGCGGTCGGTGGTGGGGTTCTCGCCGTTGCCCGAGGTGGCGCCGAGGGTGACGACGGTGCCGAGGACGGCGACGAGGAGCGCGCCCGCGCCGACGGCGACGAGGTTGCGGCGGGCGCCGCTGAGGATGCCGCCCCTGAGGCCGGGGCGGCGGTCGCCGCTCCCGGCGGTGTCGGGGCGGGTGACGACGGTCGGGCCGCCGTCGGCGAAGTCGGGGAACGCGGGGATCGGGGCCGACACCGGGGTCCGGACGGGCCCGCCGGGCAGCGGGGCCGTGACGGGTTCCGGGCGCGAGGGGCCGGGGCGGGCGGCGGGGCCGCGCAGGGCGGGGGTGCCGCGCGGCGGGGAGAGGGGTTCGTCGGCGCGCGGGGCGACCGCGGCGGCGTGCTCCCCGGAGAGGTCGGAGACGAGGGCGAGCGCCCGGCGGCCGGCGACGGTGCCGCGCTTGTCGGCGAGCGCCCCGCGCATGCCGATGGAGGCCTCCAGCTCGGCGCGGGCGCGTTCCAGGTTTCCGGCGCAGATCGCGAGGATGCCGAGCTCGTGGTGGAAGTAGGCCTCTTCGGCGACGTCGCCGGTGAGCCGGGCGGCTTCCTGGCCGGCGCGCAGGGCGCGTTCCCAGGCGCCCCAGTGCAGTCCGGCGGCGAAGGCGGGTGCGGCGGCGCGGGCGAGGAGGACGGCGGTGGCGCGGTGTTCGGCGGCGGATTCGCCGGTGCCGGGGATCAGCGCGGTGAGGGCGGCGAGCAGCGCGTCGGCCTCGGCTGCGGCCCGTTCGGGGGTGACGGAGGGGTGGGCGGCCCACCAGGCGTAGTGCTGGGCGAGGGTGTGGGCGCGGTCGGCGGCCTCGTGGGCGTAGCCGTGGGCGAGGAGCTGGGTGAGGACGCCGGCGGCGAGCCGGTAGCGGGGGCCGGCCGGGGAGAGCAGTCCGCAGGCCATGAGTTCGCCGAGGGCGGCGTCGGCGTGGGTGTCGCCGACGAGGGCGGGGAGGTGGGCCTGGTGCGGGACCTCGCCGCCGAGGGCGACGGCGAAGCGCAGGGCGGACTGGGCGGCGCGGCTGAGGCGGGAGGCGAGGAGGGCGGCGGGGGCGGCGCCCTCGCCGAGGCTGGGCAGCGGTATGTCGCGCAGTTCGACGTCGGGGTCGTCGATGCCGTCGAAGGCGGCGGCAGCGGCGGTCGCCGCGGCCGCGGGGTCGGCGGGTCCGAAGGCTTCTTCGAGGGCGCCGAAGGCGTCGAACTCGGCGGGGGTGACGCGCAGCCGGTCGCGCTGCCGGAGGAGGGCGCCGGCCTGGACGAAGCGGAGCGGGAGGCCTTCGGACTCGAACCACAGGTCGCCGGCCCAGTTGGCCTCCTCCTCGGTGAGGGTGCGGCCGGCGGCGCTCTCCAGGAGTTCGAGGGCGGCGGCGCGGCCGAGGCCGGCGAGGAGGACCTCCTCGACGTGGGCGTCGGCGGAGGGGGCGGGCGTGTCGGGGCCCGCGGCGAGGAGGAAGGCGCACTCGGGGGCGGCGGCGAGGAGCTCGTCGAGGGCGGCGCCGCCGAACTCCAGGTCGTCGACGACGACCACGGCGCCGACGTCGCGGAGCCGGTCGAGCAGGGCGGCCCGGTCGGGGCGCCGGCCGGGGGCGTACCGGACGGCCGTGAAGAGCTCGTGGAGGAGCTCGGTGGGCGTGCGGTGGCGGCCGGAGAGGCGGACGACGCCGTCGGGGGCGAGGTCGGCGCAGTCGGCGGCGACGGCGTCGAGGAGGGCGGTGCGGCCGGAGCCGGGGGCGCCGGTGAGGCGGGCGCAGCGGCCCTGGCGGAGGATGCCGGTGAGCCGTTCGCGCTCCTCCTGGCGTTCGAGGAGGGGCAGCTCGGGTGCGGGAGGGCCGGGCGGGAGGGGCGGGGCGACGGCGCGGGCGGCCTCGGCGCGCTCCTCGGGGGTGCGGGGGCGGGGGGCCGCCGGTTCCTGCCCGGGCGGGCAGGGTTCGATCTCGCTGCCGTCGACGGGGTTGACGGTGAGGAGCAGTTCGCCGGAGACGAGCCGGACGACGCGGGCGCGCGCGGGCGTCGGCGCGGGCATGCCACGGCCCTGGCGGGCTTCCTCGCCCTCGGTGTCGTGACCGTACTCCTCCGACCCAGGGTTGATCGGGTCCATGGTCCTAGCCCCCAAGAAGCGGTGTCCGGTGCCCGCCGGTGGGTCCGCCCCATGTGCAGGCGGGTCCGTCAATGTGCGGGCGACCGAACCCTAGACCGTGGTCAGCGGCTCGGGAACAGCCGGGGTGCCCCCGAGACCAAGACGTCACGGTCTTGTGAGGATTGAGCGTGACGCCTGGTTCGCACAGCTGCTTCACAGTCGGCGGGGCCGGGGCGGGTCACACGCGGGGCAGGGATTCCAGGGCGAGGCCGCCCTCGATGGCGAGGATGCGGTGGAGCCGGGTGGCGACGAGGAGCCGCTGCATCTGGGGCGGCACCCCGCGCAGGACGAGGCGCCGGCCGCAGCGGCCGGCCCTCCGGTGGGCGCCCATGATGACGCCGAGTCCGGTGGCGTCCCAGGAGTCGAGGCCGGTCAGGTCGAGCACCAGGTCGCCGACTCCGTCGTCGACGGCCGAGTGCAGGACCGTACGGGCGTCCGCCGCGCTGCGGACGTCGAGGCGGCCCCCGACGACCAGCTCGACGTGGTCGCCCCTGATGTGCATATGCGCTCCCCGAGAGTGCTCCGTCTTCGCAACAACTGACTGCCGCATCGGCAGATACGTTGCGCCTTGTCAGCGAACCGATACCGAAATTCACCCCACGGAGTGAGGCGGGGTGGCGGGTACGGCTCAGTACTTGTAGAAGCCCTGCCCGCTCTTGCGGCCGATGTCACCCGCGTCCACCATCCGGCGCATCAGCTCCGGCGGCGCGAACTTCTCGTCCTGGGACTCGGTGTAGATGTTGTTGGCGGCGTTCACCAGGATGTCGATGCCGGTGAGGTCGGCGGTGGCGAGCGGGCCCATGGCGTGGCCGAAGCCGAGCTTGCAGGCGATGTCGATGTCCTCGGCGGTGGCGACGCCCGACTCGTGGAGCTTGGCGGCCTCGACGACGAGGGCCGAGATGAGGCGGGTGGTGACGAAGCCGGCGACGTCGCGGTTGACGACGATGCAGGTCTTGCCGACGGACTCGGCGAACGCGCGGGCGGTGGCGAGGGTCTCGTCGCTCGTCTTGTAGCCGCGGACCAGCTCGACGAGCTGCATCATCGGCACGGGCGAGAAGAAGTGGACGCCGACGACGGCCTCGGGGCGCTCGGTCACCGCGGCGATCTTGGTGATCGGGATCGCGGAGGTGTTGGAGGCGAGGACGGCACCGTCCTTGACGATCTTGTCGAGCGAGCGGAAGATCTCGTGCTTGACGTCGAGGTTCTCGAAGACGGCCTCGACGACGACGTCCGCGTCGGCGACGGCGTCGAGCTCGGTGGTGGCGGTGATCCGGCCGAGCGCGGCCTCGGCGTCCTCGGCGTCGAGCTTGCCCTTGGCGACGAACTTGTCGTACGACGCCTTGATGCCGTCGGTGCCGCGGGTCAGGGCGGCGTCGGTGACGTCACGCAGGACGACGTCCCAGCCCGCCTGTGCCGAGACCTGCGCGATGCCGGACCCCATGAGTCCGGCTCCGATGACGGCGAGCTTCCTGGCCACGATGTTCCACCCCTTTAACGCCTGTTCACTTCTGGCTCTCCGGCGGAGATTAGCGGTCACGGGGCGCCATGTGACCGTGAAGTAATGCGCGTCACGCCCTCTTTGACGGACGTCACACTCGCGACAGGCCCGGGGAGGGTCCTCAGGCCCGTACGGCGTACGTCAGGACCTTCTCGCCCAGCAGCTCCTCGATCTCGTCGAGGAGGACGAGGGTCTCGCGGGAGACGGTGGTCGCCTTGCGTCCGGCGGTCATCCCGTCGCTGATGAACTCGACGACGGCGTCCTGGATCCAGGCGATCTGGCCGCCCACGAGCAGCGGCATCGGGTCGTCGGGCCCGGCGCCGACCTCCTCGCGCAGGGCGGCGACGGTGGTCCGGCGGACCTCCTGCTGGAGGGCCATGAGCCGGGCCTGGAGGGTGGGGGCCTCGTCGATCACCCGCATGAAGTCGGCGTAGCCGTCCATCAGTCCGTAGGCGGGCGAGACGGCGGTGACATGGCCGCGGATCTCGCGGAGCACGGCCTGGGCAGCGGACTCCCCCGTGTCGCGGCCGCGGATCATCCGGGCGAGGCGGTGGGTGACGCCCTCCATCCGGTCGAGGAAGAGGTCCTCCTTGGCCGGGAAGTAGTTGTAGACGGTGTTGACGGAGACGTCGGCGGCCTCCGCGATCTCCGCCACCGTCACGGCCTGGAAGCCGCGCTCCAGGAAGAGCCCGGTCGCGATGTCCGAGATCCGCTGTTTCGTCTGCCGCTTCTTGCGCTCCCTGAGCCCTTCACTCATGCCGCCATCCTAGACGGCCTGAAATTTTGGTGACGTTGCAAATTTTCAGTGACTCTGTTTTTGTAGTCGCCATGGCAATCATCAGCACGTCCGGGCTCTCCCGGACCTTCCGGACGAAACAGGGCGAGGTGCACGCGGTCCGCGGCATCGACCTCACGGTGCGGGCGGGCGAGATCCTCGGTTTCCTCGGGCCCAACGGCGCCGGCAAGTCCACGACCCTGCGGATGCTCAGCACCCTGCTGCCGCCCACCGGCGGCGCCGCCGCCGTCTGCGGCCACGACCTGCTGCGGGACCCCGTCGCGGTACGGCGGAAGATCGGGTACGTCGCCCAGGGCGGCGGCGTCGACCCGCAGGAGACCGTCCGCTCCGAACTGGTCACCCAGGGCAGGCTCTACGGCCTCCCCCGGACCGAGGCCACGGCCCGCGCCGCCGAACTCGCCCGCGACCTCGACCTCACCGAGCTCCTCGACCGGAGCACCGCCGCGCTCTCCGGCGGCCAGCGGCGCCGGCTCGACCTCGCGCTCGGCCTGACCCACCGCCCCGCGCTGCTCTTCCTCGACGAGCCGACCACCGGCCTCGACCCGGGCAGCCGGGCCGCCCTCTGGGCGCTCGTCCGGCGGCTGCGCGACGACCACGGCACCACCGTCGTCCTCACCACCCACTACCTCGACGAGGCGGACGCCCTCGCCGAACGGCTCGTGATCATCGACGGGGGCGTCGTCGCCGCCGAGGGCTCCCCCGCCGCGCTCAAGGCCGAGCACGGCGCGGACACCCTCCAGGACGCCTTCCTCGCCATCACCGGGCGCGGCCCCGCGCCCGTCGACACCACGCCCGTCGCCGTCTAGTCGCCCTCCAGGAGTCCACGCGATGCTTCTCCACGACACCGCGGTCCTCTTCGGCCGCTACGCCCGGCAGACCCTGCGCTCGCCGTTCCAGATCTTCTTCGGCGCGCTGATGCCGCTGCTCTACCTGTTCTTCTTCGGCCCGCTGCTCACCGGGCTGCCGCTCGGCCGCGCGGGCGACTCCTGGCAGGTCCTCGTCCCGGGACTGCTGCTCCAGCTCGGTCTCTTCGGGGCCTCGTTCGCGGGGTTCGCCGTCATCATGGAGAAGAACTGGGGCGTCCTCGAACGCCTGCGGGTCACCCCGGTCAGCCGTCTGGCGCTGCTCCTCGGCCGGACGCTGCGGGACACCGTCCTCTTCCTCTTCCAGGCCGTGCTGCTCGTCCTCGCCGCCCTGCTCATGGGCCTGCGGGCGCCGCTCACCGGCATCCTCATCGGCTTCGGCTTCGTCGCCCTGCTCACCTTCTCGCTCGCCTCGCTGTCGTACGTGCTCGCACTGCGGCTGCCCAGCCCGCAGGAGTTCGGCCCGGCGGTCAACACCCTGGCCATGCCCGCGATGCTGCTGTCCGGCCTGATGCTGCCGATGGCCCTCGCGCCCGGCTGGCTCGACGTCCTGTCGCACTTCGTGCCGTTCCGCTATCTGGTGGACGCGGTGCGGGACGCGTACACCGGGCACTACGCGACCGCCACGATGCTGTACGGCGTCCTCGCCGCGGCCGGGCTCACGGTGCTCGCCGTGACGGTCGGCACACGGACGTTCCGCAGGGCCCACGCGTAACTACGCTGGACCCATGGTCAATCTGACGCGCATCTACACCCGTACCGGCGACAAGGGCACCACGGCGCTCGGTGACATGAGCCGGACCGCCAAGACGGATCTGCGGATCTCGGCCTACGCCGACGCCAACGAGGCCAACGCCGCCATCGGGACGGCCGTCGCCCTCGGGCAGCTCGACGAGGACGTCGTGAAGGTCCTCGTCCGCATCCAGAACGACCTCTTCGACGTGGGCGCCGACCTCTGCACGCCGGTGGTGGAGAACCCCGAGTACCCGCCGCTGCGCGTCGAGCAGGCGTACGTCGACAAGCTGGAGGCCGACTGCGACCGCTTCCTGGAGCGGCTCGACAAGCTGCGCTCCTTCATCCTGCCGGGCGGCACGCCCGGCGCGGCCCTGCTGCACCAGGCGTGCACGGTGGTCCGGCGGGCGGAGCGCTCCACGTGGGCGGCCCTGGAGGTGCACGGCGAGACGATGAACGCCCTGACCGCCACGTACCTCAACCGGCTATCGGACCTGCTCTTCATTCTGGCCCGGACGGCGAACAAGGAGGTCGGGGACGTCCTCTGGGTCCCCGGTGGGGACCGCTGAGCCGGTCTCCGGCTCCTTCTTCTGCCAGACGAGGTAGCTGAGCGCGATCAGGCCGTGGATGCCGACGGCCCGCCAGGCGCCGTACATCCAGCTCCGCAGACTGTCGGTGTTCCCGTCGTCGCCGACGTACGCCATGGCGAGGAGCAGCAGGGCGGTGGCGACGGCGCCGCCGACGAGCGAGCCCAGCCAGACCGCGCCCTCGTGGCGGGCCCTGGCCATGCCGTACCGGGGCGGCTTCGGCGGCGGCGGGCCGCCGCCGAGGCGGTGGGCGGCGTGGCCGTCGAGCCATTTCACGGTGCGGTGGCCGTGGCCGACGGTGTAGCCGATGTACAGCGCGGCGAGGCCGTGCTCCCAGCCGGGGTCGGCGCCGTTCTTGAGGTCGATCGCGGTGACGACGAGGAGCACGAGCTCCAGGACCGGCTCGGCGAGCAGCAGCGCCATGCCCGTCCGGGGCATCTTCAGGAGGTAGCGGGTGGCGAGGCCGGCGGCCAGCAGGACCCAGAAGCCGACCTCGCAGAGCACGATCAGCGTGACGATCACGGCGGTTCCCCTTTCGGTTCCCCTTCAGCGTCCCGTGGGGCCGGGCCCGGTTCGTCGTCGCCGGTGACGAAGTCCGTCTACATCCTTCGACGGAGGGCGGCACGCCCGCGGATCGGCCCTGACGAGGAGGTCCACGCGCGCGGGGACGTGTTGGATGAGGGCGTGACGCTCCCCCGCCCGCACCGCCACGACCTGCTCATCGCCGTCGCCGGATTCGCCGTCGGGCTGCTCCTGTGGTCCTTCGGGCTCTATACGACCGGCGACCGCGTGTTCGACCAGCAGTGGGCCGCGCTCGTCCCGCTGACCGTGATGGCCGCCATGGAGGCCCTGCGCCGCACCCTGCCGCAGACGGCCCTGTCCGTGGGCACGGTCGCGATCGTGGCGGACCAGTTCACCAACGGGAACCTCGCCACCGTCCTCATGTTCACGGACGTCGTCTACGCGGCGGTGGTGTACGGCTCCGCCTCCTCCGCCCGTCGCGTCCCCTACAGCACCGGCCTGATCACCGTCGGCGTCACGGTCGGGTTCCTCGTCTGGTGGCAGAACGCCATCGCGCTGCTGGTCGGCGTGATCACCGGCATGATCTCCTTCCTCCCGGCCCTCACGGGCGCGATCGTCCGCAACCACCGCGAGGCGGCGGACGCCGCCCGGCTGCGGGCCGAACAGACGGCGCTGCTCGCCGAGATGGACCGGGCGCAGGCGGTGGTGGCCGAGCGGGCCCGGATGGCGCGCGAGCTGCACGACATGGTCGCGAACCACCTCTCGGCGATCGCGATCCACTCCACGGCCGCGCTCTCCCTCGACGAACCGGCCACCACCCGGCGGGCGTTGACGGTGATCCGGGAGAACAGCGTGGCGGGCCTCGCCGAGATGCGGCGGCTCATCGGACTGCTGCGGGACAGCGGCGGGGACGCCGAGCCGGGTGCGGTGCCGAGCCTCGACGCGCTGGACGGGCTGCTCGCCCGGGCCCGTACGAACGGCTCGTCCGGCGGCCTGGAGTTCGTCCTGGAGGACACCCGGCCCGCGGACGGCGCCGCCCTGCCCGCGCCGGTGGAGCTGGCCGCGTACCGGATCGTCCAGGAGTCGCTGACCAACGCGGTCAAGCACGCCTCCCCCGGTACGGTCACCGTACGGGTCGGCCGCGGTGACGGGGTCCTGACCGTGGCCGTCGACTCGCCGTGCGGGAAGCGGCCGGGACCGTCGGCGCCCGGCACGGGTTCGGGTCTGGTGGGCATGCGGGAGCGCACGGAGCTGCTCGGCGGGGAGTTCCGCGCGGCGGCCTCGGGGGCGGTCTGGCAGGTGCGGGCGGTGCTGCCCGCGGAAGAGAAGGCGGGGAACGCATGACGGTGCGGGTGGTGGTCGCCGAGGACCAGTCCGCGGTGCGGGCGGGGCTCGTGCTGATCCTGGGCAGCGCGCCGGACATCGAGGTGGTCGGCGAGGCGGCGGACGGCGAGCGGGCGGTGGAGCTGGCGCGCGAGCTGCGCCCGGACCTGGTCCTGATGGATGTGCAGATGCCCCGGATGGACGGGGTGACGGCGACCCGCCTGGTGGTGTCGGAGGGGCTCGCCGACGTGCTCGTCCTGACGACGTTCGACCTGGACGAGTACGTCTTCGGGGCGCTGCGGGCCGGTGCCTCGGGCTTCCTGCTGAAGGACACGGACGCGAAGGACCTGATCACGGCGGTGCGGACGGTGGGGCGCGGCGAGGGCCTGATCGCCCCGGCGGTGACGCGGCGACTGATCGCGGAGTTCGCTGCCCCGAGGCGCCCGGCGGCGGACTCCGCCGTACTGGAGCGGCTGACGCCCCGGGAGCGGGAGGTGCTCTCCGCGCTGGGGCTCGGTCTGTCGAACGCGGAGATCGCGGTACGTCTCGACATGGCGGAGGCGACGGTGAAGACGCACGTCAGCAAGGTGCTGGGGAAGCTGGAGCTACGGAGCAGGGTCCAAGCGGCGGTGCTGGCACAGGAGTTGGGGGTTTAGCGGAACTTTGCCGACGTTGGTCTGGACCTCTTGACGATTGGTCCAGACCTTCCTACGCTCGCGGGGCGCGCGCACCCTTCGGACCACCCCCACCTTGTCCGTCCGCAACTTGAGGAGCACCGTTGAGCACTCAAGCACCGACGCGCAGAGCAGGGTTCAGACACCGGACCGCCGCCGGACTGACCGCCCTGATCCTGCCCCTGGCCGCCATGGTCGGCCTCGCCTCCCCCGCCGAAGCCGCCACCTCGGCCACCGCGACCTACACCAAGCCCCAGGACTGGGGCACCGGCTTCGAGGGCAAGTGGACGGTGAAGAACACCGGCACCACCACCATCAGCTCCTGGACCGTCGAGTGGGACTACCCCTCCGGCACCGCCGTCACCTCCGCCTGGGACGCCACCGTCACCAGCTCCGGCACCCACTGGACCGCCAAGAACGTCGGCTGGAACGGCACCCTCGCCCCCGGCGCCTCCGTCTCCTTCGGCTACAACGGCACCGGCTCCGGCGCGCCCACCGGCTGCAAGATCAACGGCGCTCCCTGCGACGGCACCACCCAGCCGGGCGACAACCCGCCCTCGGCCCCCGGCACCCCCGTCGCCTCGAACGTCACCGACACCTCGGCGAAGCTCACCTGGACCGCGGCCACCGACGACAAGGGCGTCAAGAACTACGACGTCCTGCGCGACGGCACCAAGGTGACCACCACCACCGGCCTCACCTTCACCGACAGCGGCCTCACCGCGGGCACCGACTACGCGTACACCGTCGTCGCCCGCGACACCATCGACCAGACCGGCCCCGCCGCCGGCCCGGTCGCCGTCCGCACCACCGGCGGAGGCGGCGGCCAGCCCCTCCCGAACGCCGTGAAGATGGGCTACTTCGCCAACTGGGGCGTCTACGGGCGCAACTACCACGTGAAGAACATCGTGACCTCCGGCTCCGCGTCGAAGATCACGCACATCAACTACGCCTTCGGCAACGTCCAGAACGGCAAGTGCACCATCGGCGACGCCTACGCCGACTACGACAAGGCCTACACCGCCGACCAGTCCGTCGACGGCGTCGCCGACACCTGGGACCAGCCGCTGCGCGGCAACTTCAACCAGCTCCGCAAGCTGAAGAAGGCCTACCCGAACATCAAGGTCCTGTGGTCCTTCGGCGGCTGGACCTGGTCCGGCGGCTTCGGCCAGGCCGTGCAGAACCCGACCGCCTTCGCCCAGTCCTGCTACGACCTGGTCGAGGACCCGCGCTGGGCCGACGTCTTCGACGGCATCGACCTGGACTGGGAGTACCCCAACGCCTGCGGCCTGTCCTGCGACACCAGCGGCGCGGCCGCCTTCAAGAACATGATGCAGGCCATGCGCGCCAAGTTCGGCGCCGGCAACCTGGTCACCGCCGCCGTCACCGCCGACGCCTCCGCGGGCGGCAAGATCGACGCCGCCGACTACGCGGGCGCCGCGCAGTACATGAACTGGTTCAACGTCATGACGTACGACTTCTTCGGCGCCTGGGCGGCCAAGGGTCCGACGGCCCCGCACTCCCCGCTCACCTCCTACGCCGGCATCCCGCAGGCGGGCTTCAACTCCGCCGAGGCGATCGCCAAGTTCAAGGCGAAGGGCGTCCCCGCCAACAAGCTCCTCCTCGGCATCGGCTTCTACGGCCGCGGCTGGACCGGCGTCACCCAGTCCGCCCCCGGCGGCACGGCGACCGGCCCGGCGCAGGGCACGTACGAGCAGGGCATCGAGGACTACAAGGTCCTCAGGAACTCCTGCCCGGCCAACGGCACCGTCGCGGGCACGGCGTACGCCCACTGCGGCACCAACTGGTGGAGCTACGACACCCCCGCCACCGTGAACTCGAAGATGAGCTGGGCCAAGAACCAGGGCCTCGGCGGAGCGTTCTTCTGGGAGTTCAGCGGCGACACCGGCAACGGCGAGCTGGTCGGCGCCATCAACAGCGGCCTGAGCTAGGCGGCCCACGACGAAGCGGGGGACGGCGCAGCACGCCGTCCCCCGCTTCTTCACGCCTTACGCGACGTTCACCCTCTGCCCCGGAGGCGCCGCCTCCAGCCAGGCCATGAAGCCCGTCCGGGCGTCCTCGCTCATCGCGAGCTCCAGGCGGACGCCCTCGTACATACAGGGCTGGATCACGGCGTCGGAGAGCAGCGCGAGCTCCTCCTCGCCCTCCGGCATCCGGCGCTCCAGGGCCACGATGGAGGAGCGCTCCAGGACCCGGCGCGGGCGGGGCGCGTACGAGAAGACACGGAACCAGGAGATCTCGTCACCGCTGTAGCGGGCGACGCCGTACACCCAGCCCTTGCCGGTCGGATCCGGCTCGTCGGGGACGTCCCAGCGCAGCGAACAGTCGAAGGTGCCGCCGGCGCGCTGGATGAGTCTGCGGCGCAAGCCGAAGACGAAGAGCCCGATCACCACCAGTGCGACGACCAGGCCGCACACGAGCAGAGCGAGGAACATCTTCACCGACCTCCTCGCTGCGTCCCGTAGCCGGCACCGCCGGCAGAACCGAATACGACCTGCATCTGCATCGCCTCAGCCGCGACACGCTCCGGAGTATTCCGGACCGTGCCGCGGCTGAGGGCACTCCTGCTCGGCGCGGACCGTCAGCGGACCGCTACCGCGCGCAGCCGGACCTCGGCGCGCCGCTCGGCGGCGGCGTCGGAATCCGTCTTCGCACGCTCCAGCGCGCGCTCGGCGCGCTGGGCGTCGATCTCGTCCGCCAGCTCGCAGATCTCCGCGAGCAGAGACAGCTTGTCGTCGGCGAACGAGATGAATCCGCCGTGGACGGCGGCGACGATCGTGCCGCCCTCCGACGTACGGATGGTCACCGGGCCCGACTCCAGCACACCGAGCAGCGGCTGGTGGCCGGGCATGACGCCGATGTCGCCGGAGGTGGTACGCGCGATGACCAGGGTGGCCTCGCCGGACCAGACACTCCGGTCCGCGGCGACCAGCTCGACGTGCAGCTCAGCAGCCAAGGGTGGCTCCTCGGGTCACCACCCGGCGGTCGTGCCGGGTGTTGGGGTCAATTCTAGGGGGCGTGGAGAGGGGGACGGGACGGATCCCGTCCCCCTCGGGCGAGCACGGGGCTCAGGAGACGCCGAGCTCCTTGGCGTTGTTCTTGAGGTCCTCAAGACCACCGCACATGAAGAACGCCTGCTCCGGGAAGTGGTCGAACTCACCGTCGCAGATCGCGTTGAACGCGGCGATCGACTCGTCGAGCGGAACGTCCGAACCGTCCACACCGGTGAACTGCTTCGCCGCGTGGGTGTTCTGGGACAGGAAGCGCTCGACACGGCGGGCGCGGTGGACGACGAGCTTGTCCTCCTCGCTCAGCTCGTCGATACCGAGGATCGCGATGATGTCCTGGAGGTCCTTGTACTTCTGCAGGATGCCCTTGACCCGCGAGGCGGTGTCGTAGTGGTCCTGCGCGATGTAGCGCGGGTCCAGGATCCGGGACGTGGAGTCCAGCGGGTCCACGGCCGGGTAGATGCCCTTCTCGGAGATCGGACGGGAGAGAACCGTCGTCGCGTCGAGGTGGGCGAAGGTGGTCGCCGGCGCCGGGTCGGTGAGGTCGTCGGCGGGGACGTAGATCGCCTGCATCGAGGTGATCGAGTGACCACGGGTCGAGGTGATGCGCTCCTGGAGGAGACCCATCTCGTCGGCCAGGTTCGGCTGGTAGCCCACCGCGGAGGGCATGCGGCCGAGCAGGGTCGACACCTCGGAACCGGCCTGGGTGAAGCGGAAGATGTTGTCGATGAAGAACAGCACGTCCTGCTTCTGCACATCGCGGAAGTACTCCGCCATGGTCAGACCGGCGAGGGCCACACGGAGACGGGTGCCCGGGGGCTCGTCCATCTGGCCGAAGACGAGGGCGGTCTTGTCGAGGACGCCCGAGTCCTCCATCTCCGCGATGAGGTCGTTGCCCTCACGCGTACGCTCACCGACACCGGCGAACACGGAAACACCCTCGTGCAGCTTCGCCACACGCATGATCATTTCCTGGATCAGAACGGTCTTGCCGACACCGGCACCACCGAACAGACCGATCTTTCCACCCTTGACGTACGGGGTGAGAAGGTCGACGACCTTCAGGCCGGTCTCGAACATCTCGGTCTTCGACTCGAGCTGGTCGAACGCCGGGGCCTTGCGGTGGATGGACCAGCGCTCGCCGACCTCCGCCTCCGCCTCGGGCTCGTTCAGGATCTGGCCCAGCGTGTTGAACACGCGACCCTTGGTGACGTCGCCGACGGGCACCGTGATGCCGTCGCCGGTGTCGACCACGGGGGCCTGGCGGACCAGACCGTCGGTGGGCTGCATCGAGATGGTGCGGACGATGCCGTCACCCAGGTGCTGCGCGACCTCGAGGGTCAGCGTCTTGAGCGCGCCCTCCTCGGCCGGGTCGGCGACCTGGACGTGCAGGGCGTTGTAGATCTCCGGCATCGCGTCGACGGGGAACTCCACGTCGACGACCGGGCCGATGACCCGGGCGACGCGGCCCGTGGCGGCGGCCGTCTCAACAGTGGTCGTCATTACTTGTCACTCCCCGCGGTCGCGTCGGCCAGGGCTGCGGTGCCACCGACGATCTCGCTGATTTCCTGGGTGATTTCGGCCTGGCGGGCCGCGTTGGCAAGTCGGGAGAGGTTGTTGATCAAGTCTCCCGCGTTGTCGGTCGCCGACTTCATCGCGCGGCGCGTGGCGGCGTGCTTGGAGGCAGCCGACTGGAGCAGCGCGTTGTAGATCCGGCTCTCGACGTAGCGCGGCAGAAGGGCGTCGAGGACGTCCTCCGCCGACGGCTCGAAGTCGTACAGCGGACGGAGGGTGTCCGGCTCGCCGGCCTCCTTCGCCACCTCGTCGAGGCTGAGGGGCAGCAGCCGGGCCTCGATCGCCGTCTGGGTCATCATCGAGACGAACTCGGTGTAGACGATGTGGAGCTCGTCCACACCACCCTCGGCCGTGTCCTTCTCGATCGCCTCGATCAGCGGTGCCGCGATCTTCTTGGCGTCCGCGTACGTGGGCTCGTCCGTGAAGCCGGTCCACGTGTCGGTCAGCTTCCGCTCACGGAAGTTGAAGTGCGAGACACCGCGGCGACCGACGACGTAGATGTCGACCGCCCGGCCCTCGCCCTCCAGCTTCCTGATGAGCTGCTCCGCCGCCTTGATGGCGTTGGAGTTGAAGGCACCGGCCAGACCGCGGTCGCTCGAGAGGAGCAGGACCGCGGCACGGCTCGGGTTCTCCGCCTCGGTGGTCAGCGGGTGCTTGTCGTTCGCACCCGTGGCCACCGCCGTGACCGCGCGCGTGAGCTCGGTCGCGTACGGAGTCGACGCCTGCACCTTGCGCTGCGCCTTGACGACACGCGAGGCGGCGATCATCTCCATCGCCTTGGTGATCTTCTTCGTCGCGGTGACGGATTTGATGCGACGCTTGTAGACCCGGAGCTGCGCTCCCATGAGTCAGGTCCCTTCCGTCGTCACTTCGAGACGTTGACGGCGGGAGCGTCTGCGCCGAGCAGCTTGCCGTCAGAGGTCTCGAACTGCTTCTTGAACTCCGCGATGGCGTCGGCGACGGACTGCAGCGTGTCGTCCGACATCTTGCCGCCCTCACGGATGGAGGTCATGAGGCCCGAGTGGTTCTGGCGCAGGTACGCCAGCATCTCGGCCTCGAAGCGACGGATGTCGGCGACCGGAACGTCGTCCATCTTGCCGGTGGTGCCGGCCCAGACCGAGACGACCTGGTTCTCGGTCGGCATCGGCTGGTACTGAGCCTGCTTGAGCAGCTCGACCATGCGCTGACCGCGCTCCAGCGACGCCTTCGACGCGGCGTCCAGGTCGGAACCGAAGGCGGCGAACGCCTCGAGCTCACGGAACTGGGCCAGGTCGACACGGAGGCGACCGGAGATCTGCTTCATCGCCTTGTGCTGGGCGGAGCCACCGACTCGGGAGACCGAGATACCGACGTTCAGGGCCGGACGCTGGCCGGCGTTGAACAGGTCGGACTCCAGGAAGCACTGGCCGTCGGTGATGGAGATGACGTTGGTCGGGATGAACGCGGAGACGTCGTTGGCCTTCGTCTCGACGATCGGCAGACCGGTCATCGAACCGGCACCCAGCTCGTCCGAGAGCTTCGCGCAGCGCTCGAGGAGACGGGAGTGCAGGTAGAAGACGTCACCCGGGTAGGCCTCACGGCCCGGCGGGCGGCGCAGCAGCAGCGACACGGCGCGGTAGGCGTCGGCCTGCTTCGACAGGTCGTCGAAGACGATCAGGACGTGCTTGCCCTGGTACATCCAGTGCTGACCGATGGCGGAACCGGTGTACGGCGCCAGGTACTTGAAGCCGGCCGGGTCGGACGCCGGGGCGGCGACGATCGTCGTGTACTCGAGCGCGCCGGCCTCTTCCAGGGCGCCGCGAACGGACGCGATGGTCGAGCCCTTCTGGCCGATGGCGACGTAGATGCAGCGGACCTGCTTGTTCACGTCGCCCGAGCGCCAGTTGTCGCGCTGGTTGATGATGGTGTCGACACAGAGCGCGGTCTTGCCGGTCTGACGGTCACCGATGATCAGCTGACGCTGACCACGGCCGACCGGCGTCATGGCGTCGACGGCCTTGTAGCCGGTCTCCATCGGCTCGTGCACCGACTTACGGGCCATAACGCCCGGGGCCTGCAGCTCGAGGGCGCGGCGGCCCTCGGTCGCGATCTCGCCGAGACCGTCGATCGGGTTACCGAGCGGGTCGACGACGCGACCCAGGTAGCCCTCACCGACACCTACGGAGAGGACCTCGCCGGTGCGCTGCACCGACTGACCCTCCTCGATGCCGCTGAACTCGCCGAGGACGATGGCACCGATCTCGCGCTCCTCGAGGTTGAGGGCGAGGCCGAGGGTGCCGTCCTCGAACTTCAGCAGCTCGTTCGCCATGGCCGAGGGAAGACCCTCGACCTTCGCGATACCGTCACCGGCCAGGCTGACCGTGCCGACCTCCTCGCGCGAGGCCGCGTCCGGCTGGTACGACTGGACGAAGTTCTCCAGTGCGTCCCGGATCTCCTCCGGCCGGATCGTGAGCTCCGCCATCTGGGTTCCCTGCTCTCCTTGTTGGGCCCGAAGTTTCTTAAGGGGTCTGGGGGCCGACCCCCAGGAATCTTCTGCAATCTCTGCACGGCCCAACCGGGCCGCTGGTGATGCTGTGTTGCTGTGCTGCCTTGTGCTGCTGTGGTCGCTGCCGTCAGCCGGCGAGTCGACGGGTCGCCTCGCCGAGGCGCTCCGCGATGGAGCCGTCGATGATCTCGTCACCGACGCGCACCGTGATCCCGCCGAGGACCGCGGGGTCCACGTCCAGGTTCAGGTGCATCTCGCGGCCGTACAGCTTCGCCAGTACGGCACCGAGGCGCTGCTTCTGCCGGTCCGACAGCGGCACCGCCGAGGTGACGACGGCGACCATCCGGTCCCGGCGCGCCGCGGCGAGCTTGGACAGGGACTCGAGTCCCGCTTCCAGGCTACGTCCCCGGGGCTGGGTCACCAGACGGACGACCAGACGCTCGGTGGTCGCGTGGGCCTTGCCGCCGAGCAGGTCACGCAGCAGCGTGCCCTTCGCGGTGGCCGTGGCGGCCTTGTCCGTCAGCGCCGAGCGCAGCTCGGTGCTGGAGGACACGATCCGGCCGAACCGGAACAGCTCGTCCTCGACGTCGTCGAGGGCGCCCGCCTTCTGCGCCGCGGTGAGGTCGGCGGTGTTCGCCAGCTCCTCGGTCGCGTCGACCAGGTCACGCGAGCGCGACCAGCGGGAACGCACCATGCCGGAGACCAGGTCGACGGTCTCGCCGCCCACCTGTCCACGCAGGAGTCGCTGCGCGAGCTCGGCCTTGGCCTCACCCGACTGGGCAGGGTCGGTCAGGACCCGGCGCAGCGACACCTCGCGGTCGAGCAGCACGGTGACGGCGGCCAGCTCGTCCGCGAGCTTCTTCGCGTCGACCGGGGTGTTGTCGGTCAGCGCGTCGAGGGACTCACGGGCGGCGGACAGTGCCTCGCGGCTCGCTCCGTTCATCGGACAGCCTCGGCCTTCTCCTCGAGCTCGTCGAGGAAGCGGTCGATGGTGCGGCTCTGGCGGGCGGCGTCCTCGAGGGACTCGCCGACCAGCTTGCCGGCCAGGTCGGTGGCGAGCTTGCCCACGTCCTGGCGCAGCGACGCGGACGCGGCCTTGCGGTCGGCCTCGATCTGCGCGTGGCCGGCGGCGATGATCTCCTCGCGCTGGCGCTGGCCTTCCGCCTTCATCTCCTGGATGATCGCGGTGCCCTGCTCCGTCGCCTCCTGGCGAAGACGCGCGGCCTCGTGGCGGGCCTCGGCGAGCTGGGCCTTGTACTGCTCCAGCACACTCTGAGCCTCGATCTGGGCCGACTCGGCCTTCTCGATGCCACCCTCGATGGCCTCGCGACGCTCGACCAGAACCTTGTTGATGTTCGGGAGGAGCTTCTTGGCGAGGAAGCCGAAGACGATGACGAAGGCGATCAGGCCGATGACGAGCTCATCGAGATGCGGGATAAGCGGAGGCTGCTCCTCCGCCGCTTCCGCAAGAAGCAGAGCGTTCACATCAGTGCCTTCCGTAAAAAGAATCGGGCAGTCGGTCCGGCTTACTTGTAGACGAAGCCCATGACGATGCCGATGAGGGCGAGCGCCTCACAGAAGGCGAAACCCATGATCTGGTTGGTACGGATCAGGCCGGCCGCCTCGGGCTGACGGGCGAGGGCCTGGGTGCCGTTACCGAAGATGATGCCGACGCCGACGCCGGGGCCGATGGCCGCGAGGCCGTAGCCGATGGACGCGACGTTTCCGTTGACGGCGGCGAGAGTCTCGAGAGCGGACATGCCGGTTCTTCCTTCTCTTTCAAGGACCCGGTGGGGGTTGGCCACCGGACGACTGTTGGTTTGGGGTGTGGTGCTGCTGCCGGGCCGGCTCAGTGGTGCTCGGAGAGCGCGCCCTGGACGTAGCTGCAGGCCAGGAGGACGAAGACGTACGCCTGGACGGCCTGGATGAAGAGCTCGAAGGCAGTCATGATCAGGACCATCACGAACGAGGCGCCGGCGTAGACGAAGCCCAGGCCGTTCATGAGGTACCAGGTGGCCAGCGAGAACATCACGATCAGCAGGTGACCGGCGAACATGTTCGCGAACAGTCGCACCGCGTGCGTGAAGGGCCGGATCAGAAGGTTCGAGAAGAACTCGAGCAGCATGATGAGCGGGAGGATCGCACCCAGGGACTTGTCGTACCCGAGGATGTTCTTCCAGCCGCCGGCGAAGCCGTGCTTCTTGAACGTCAGCGAGACCCACATGACGTAGACGATCAGTGCGAGGGCCGCCGGGAAGGCGATCAGCGAGGTGACCGGGAACTGGGCGAGCGGAATGATCGACCAGAGGTTCATGATCCAGACGAAGAAGAACAGCGACACCATGAAGGGGACGTACTTCTCGCCGTCCTTCTTGCCGATGATCTCGTAGACGATGCCGCGGCGCACGAAGTCGTAACCGGCCTCGCCGACCATCTGCATCTTGCCGGGGATCAGCTTGGGCTTGTTGAAGGCGGCCCAGAAGAACCCGACGACCACGAGCGAGCCCAGGATCGCGAGCAGCATGGGCTTCGTGAACTCGAAGCTTCCCCACGTGGCGATCGGCTCGTACATGAACGTGTGCAGGCCCGGCGCCGGGAAGCCACATCCACTGAAGATGTGGCAATCCGGGTCGAAGGCAAGCGTCTGGTCAGCACTCACCGCGGGCTCCTTCAGCGTGGCGCATAGGTACGGCAACCTCGTTGTGTCGGCGCGGCGCGCAGCCGCGGGTCGGCACTGGACTGGTCTTACGGATAAGGGGGCGGCGGTTCGGCATCGAGCCTCGCGCTGGGACAGGCGTCTCGGATGCCCGCGCCCGCAGTGCCGCAGTTGGCACCGGACGATAGCAGGAAGCCGAACGCGGCTTTATCCCGGCCCTACCCATCACGACCCGGACCCCGTGTTTCCGGGGTCGATGTACGTGATCTTGGCCTTCATGTAGGCCCGGGCCTGTGCGGCGACCCACACGACGGTCGTCGCGAGAAGCGTGAATGCGAAGGCCTTGAAGTCGAACAGCGTGGTGTTCTTGAGCAAGGCCAGGAAGATGAAGAGCAACAGAAGCTGGGCCGCGTAGAGCATCAGCCCCATGGCCTGGAAAAGTTGCGGGAACTTCTTCGCCGTCCGCTGCAGGACCACCAGCCCGATGCCCATGAAGAGAAGGACCACCAGGGTGCCGACGACGGCACCGATCGCACCCTTGCCGCCGGCGACCACCCCGGCGACGACCGTGGCGATGGCGCCGACGGCCGCGGCGGGTACGGCGGCGTGCAGAAGGATGCGTGCGTCGTTCGACGGCATGGCGGTGTCTCCGCTTGCTCTGGAGGGGGCGATGGTGTCGTCAGGGACGAGCGTAAGCCCGGTCCGAGGTGGGTCTCGGGGCCAACAGACCGTCGCACTACGGTCTTTCGGCACTGTCGCCGGGTCTCGTGAACCGTATCACAAACTATTTGAATAGGTCTTTACCCAGAAGGTGTGCCAGTGGTCACACATGAGAGTTACTCCGCGCGTGTGTGCGCGACAGTAGGGCACCTTGTCTGGTATTGGCCCCGACTGGGGCTTTCGTCAACCGCGCGCCCCGGCCTTACTTCTGTCGGTGAAGCGCGAACGGTGACCGAGGGCGGTCGCTCCGTTGACCCCGGCGGGCACGGGCTCCCGCTCCCCCTCGGCGGACCCGGCGGGGTCGACGGGGCCGAGGGACTCCGTCGTCACGGCGGCCGGCTTGCGGCGCCGGTAGCGCGGCGGCACCACGGACTGGGCCCAGCGCGGGGCGCGCGGCGTGAAGCGCGGCAGCAGGAGCAGCACCAGGCCGATCGCGCTCAGCGCGACGACGCCGAGGACGATCCACATCGAGGTCGAGTGGACCGAGTAGGCCAGCGTGCCGAAGGCGATGAGCGCCGACCAGAAGTACATGATCAGCACCGCCCGGCTGTGCGAGTGCCCGATCTCCAGGAGCCGGTGGTGCAGGTGGCCGCGGTCGGCCGCGAACGGCGACTGCCCCTTCCACGTGCGGCGCACGATCGCGAGGACCAGGTCCGCCATCGGGATCGCGATGATGGTCAGCGGCAGCACCAGCGGGATGAAGACCGGCAGGGCGGCGTGGGTGGCCTCACGGGTCGAGCCCTCGAAGAGCCGCAGCACGTCGGGGTCGACCTGGCCGGTGATCGAGATGGCGGAGGCCGCGAGGATCAGGCCGATCAGCATCGAGCCGGAGTCGCCCATGAAGATGCGCGCCGGGTGCATGTTGTGCGGCAGGAAGCCCAGGCACATGCCCATGAGGATGGCGGCGAAGAGGGTCGCGGGGGCGGCCGCCTCGATCGTGTAGCCGTACCAGAGGCGGTACGCGTACAGGAAGAAGGCCGCGGCGGCGATGCAGACCATGCCGGCGGCGAGGCCGTCGAGGCCGTCGACGAAGTTCACGGCGTTGATGGTGAGGACCACCAGGGCGACCGTGAGGAGCGTGCCCTGCCAGGGGGTGAGGGCGACCGTGCCGACACCGGGGATCGGCAGCCACAGGATCGTCAGACCCTGCGCGACCATCACGCCCGCCGAGATCATCTGCGCGCCCAGCTTGATGAGCGCGTCCAGCTCGAACTTGTCGTCGAGGACGCCGATCAGCCAGATCAGGGCGGCGCCGGAGAGCAGCGCGCGGGGCTCGTTGGACTGCTCGAAGACGCTGTTCAGGTTCTGCAGGTGGTCGGCGACGAGCAGTCCCGCGCACAGCCCGAAGAACATGGCGATGCCACCGAGCCGCGGAGTCGGTTCTCGGTGCACGTCGCGGGCGCGGATCTCCGGCATCGCCCCGGTCGCGATGGCGAACTTCCGCACCGGACCGGTGAGCAGATAGGTCACCGCGGCCGTGACACAGAGCGTCAGCAGGTAATCACGCACGGGCTGCCCCACAGGAATCGCTGGCCATCTCAGCCCCACACCCTAGCCGTGCCGTCCATGTGGTTTGAGACACCGGGGCCGTCCGAACGGTTGCGCTCGGGCTCCCGTCAGCGCCCATACGGGGGAAATCGGGAGGTCAGCTCCCGTACCTCCGCGCGTACCCGGGCCGTTTCCCCGGGGTCGTCCCGCAACGCGACGGTGAACAGCGCGGCAATTCTTGCCATCTCCGGTGTGCCCATCCCCTGCGTGGTGACGGCCGCGGTGCCGAGGCGGATCCCGCGGCCCTCCCCGTGCGGCAGGGCACAGGTGTCGAGCACCATGCCGGCGGCGGCGAGGCGGGCGCGGGCGGTGCGGCCCTCGACGCCGAGCGGCGCGGGATCGGCGGTGATGAGATGCGTGTCCGTCCCGCCGGTGGTCACCGCGAAGCCCTCGGCGGCGAGCGCGGTCGCGAGGACCTTCGCGTGTTCGACCACCTGATGGACGTACGCCGTGAACGCCGGCGTGGACGCCTCTCCGAAGGCCACCGCCTTGGCCGCGATCGTGTGCATCTGCGCGCCGCCCTGCGTGAACGGGAACACCGCCCGGTCGACCCGGCCCGCGAGCTCCTCGCCGCACAGGATCATTCCGCCGCGCGGCCCGCGCAGCACCTTGTGGGTGGTCGCGCAGACCACGTCGGCGTACGGGACGGGATTGGGGGCCGCTCCCCCGGCGACCAGGCCGATGGGATGGGCGGCGTCGGCGATCAGATACGCCCCGACGTCGTCGGCGATCTCGCGGAAGACCGCGTAGTCGAGGTGACGGGGGTACGAGATGGAGCCGCAGACGATCGCCTTGGGCCGGTGGTGGCGGGCGAGCGCGGCGACCTGCTCGTAGTCGACGAGCCCGGTCTCGGCGTCGACGCCGTAGGGCACGAAGTCGAACCACCGTCCGGAGAAATTGGCGGGCGACCCGTGCGTGAGGTGCCCGCCGTGGCCGAGCCCCATGGCCAGGACCGTGTCACCGGGCCTGAGAAGGGCCGCGTACGCCGCCAGGACGGCCGAGGAGCCGGAGTGGGACTGCACGTTCGCGTGGTCCGCTCCGAAGAGCGCCATGGCCCGCTCGACGGCGATCCGCTCGACCGCGTCGGCGTACTCGCAGCCGCCGTGGTGCCGGGCGCCGGGGTAGCCCTCGGCGTACTTGTTGGCGAGCGGGGAGCCGAGGGCGGCGAGGACGGCGGGCGAGGTGAAGTTCTCGGCCGCGATCAGCTGCAGACTGTCGGCCTGCCGCCGCGCCTCGCCGAGCAGCACGTCGGCGACCTCGGGGTCCTGCCGACGCAGGACGTCGAGCTCCTCATCGGGCGGCGCGGTGACGGACATGGCTGACTCCGGACGTGGAGGGATGTCAGCACCAATGTAGGCGCGCCCCGGCGCCCCCGCCCGTTGACGCGGACGCCCTTCGGCGCTTGGCCGAGGCGCCCACCCCCTCCCCGACGCGGCCGGGGCCCGGGCCGTCAGCGCCGGCCGAGGCGCCCGCCCGGGCCGTCAGCGCTTGGCCGAGACGCCCGTCAGAGCCGTCACCACCGGGTCCAGCGCCTGGTTGAGCCCCACTCCCGACGCGCCCCTCGCACCGCTCGGCCCCGAGGGGCCTCCCGGGCATCGGCACGCTGCGGCGGCCTCCGACCGCCGGACGCGGCCGGGGCCCGGGCCGTCAGTGCCGGCCGAGGCGCCCACCCGGGCCGGCCCGTCGCCCTGATCGATCTCCTGGACCGGCTCCTGAACGGGGGAGCGGTGCTCACCGGCGACCTCGTCCTGTCCGTCGCGGACGTCGACCTGG
>NZ_JBEXSZ010000055.1:0-46600 GCF_040613865.1 Streptomyces sp. NPDC006197
TTGCCCGGCGAGGTGTTCAGGTAGCGGTAGAGGTCGCCGCCCGAGGTGACGCCGAGCAGGTCGCCCTTGCCGTCGGCATTGAGGTCGCCGGGGGCACCGGCCTTTCGGTCATCTACGTGCGCGGGGTCGGCCATTCCGCGCCGGTACGGACCAAGTCCGCCCATGACCCACGCCATGATCTCGCCCGCCACCAGACGTGTGGTGATCAACCGACGTGATCACAAGGAGCATCGTGATGGCACCCACTCCGCGCAACCGGCTCAGAGCCCTGGCGGTCGCCGCCGTCCTCGCCACGACCGGGACGCTTCTGACCGTCTCCCCGCAGCCCGCGCGGGCGGCCCTGCCGCCGCAGGCGATCAAGGACCCCGTCCACTACTGGAACGACGTCCTGCTGAACGTGGTCCGGCGCGAGGGTGGCGGCCCCGGGCCGATGGCGCGCGCCGCGGCCATGCTGAACGCCGCGATCTACGATGCCGAGAGCTCCTACCAGCTCAAGTGGAAGGGCAGGATCACCTCGGAGCCGTACATCCACGCCGAGAAGTACGCCGGCTGGATCGAAGGCCCGGACGAGGAGGAGCGGGTCGTCGGGCGTACGGCCTACAACATCCTTCTCAAGCTGTACGGGAGGAACCAGACGGCCTACCTCGACGCCCGCTTCCGGGAGCGGTTCGGCACCGAGCCGACCGAGTTCGACCTCCTCGACGCCACCGTCGTCGGCAAGATGGTGACCCAGATGATGGACGCCCGGAACGGCGACGGGTCGGACGACGACCGCGTCTATGTCGGCGACTCCGCGCCGGGGGCCTGGCGGCCGACCAGCTACCCGGACATGCAGGACCCCCACTGCACCCGGGCGAGCCAGGCCGTCACGCCGTACTGGGGTCTGGTCAAGCCCTTCGCCCTCACCTCCGGATCGCAGTTCCGGCCGCCCACGCCCGGCCTGTACGGGACGTACGAGCAGCTGCTCGCCAGCGACGCGTACAAGGCCCAGGTGGAGGCCGCCCGGTCGGCCGGCGCCGACAAGCCGACCGCGAAGACGCCCGTGATCAACCGCACCCCCGACCAGGAGGCTGCCGCCTGGTTCTGGGCCAACGACAACGACGGCACGTACAAGCCGCCCGGCCAGCTCCTCCAGGCCACCCGCGAGATCGCCACCACGCGCGGGCTGACCACGTACGAGAACGCGAAGCTGTTCGCCCTCGTGTCGATCGCGATGGCCGATGCCGGCATCGCCGTCCGCGACGTGAAGTACCTGACGCCCATCGACCTGTGGCGACCCGTCTCCGCCATCCGGGAAGGCGGGCTCGACCCGGAGTGGAAGCCGCTCCTGAAGAACCCGGCAGGCGTCAACGTCACACCGTGCTTCCCGGCGTGGGCATCGGGCCACGCCACGTTCGGAGCGGCCTGGGCGGGCATCATGAAACGGTACTTCGGCTCGGACGGCATCGCCTTCGACATGACCACCGACGAACCCCGCTCCCCGGTCAAGTCCCGTCACTTCACCAGCTTCAGCGCCGCCGCCCGCGAGGACGCCAACAGCAGGATCTGGCTCGGCGTCCACTTCCCGTGGGACGCCGAAGACGGTCTCACCCTCGGCGACAGGATCGCGGGCCACGTCTTCACCACCAGGCTGCGCACGCTCTGAGCGGGCGGACACGTCCCGGCCCGATGACGTAAGCCTTTCGTCATCGGGCCGGGGCTGTCCGACGGGGGTCAGAACGTCTTGGATGGCGGAGGAAGGCGAACAGAGACGTGGAAGGGGGCGTCGTGGAGCGCGTCACGAGGAAGCAGCGGTGGGCCGTGGTGATCGTCGCGGGCCTTGCGTTGGCAGTGGCCGGGTCGCTGTGGTTCGAGCCCTGGGCGCTGTGGGTGGACGAGACGGTGAACGAGGCGCTGCCTTCCGCGCGTGCGACTCCGAACGGACCTGCGACGAGTGGGCTTTCCTCCGCGTCGGTCACTCCCGCACCGTCCGGCCCGGTCACCGTCGCGCAGGGCGTCTTCGTCAGCCACGAGCACGCCACGACCGGCACGGTGAGGATCGTCCGGTTCGCGGACGGCACCCAGACGCTCCGGCTCGAAGGCCTGGACACGAGCAACGGCCCGGACCTGCGCGTCTGGCTGAGCGACGCGCCCGTGAAGGAGGGCGAAGCGGGCTGGGACGTCTTCGACGACGGGAGATACGTCGACCTGGCCAAGCTGAAGGGCAACAAGGGCGACCAGAACTATCCGCTGCCCTCCGACTTCGACTGGTCGAAGTACCCGAGCGTCAGCATCTGGTGCGACCGGTTCGACGTGTCCTTCGGCGCTGCGGCGCTCGCTCGCACCTGACACCGGTACGACGGGTGCGCGCCGCCGACGCCCCGGAGCGGAATCAGGATGGGTCGCGAGGGCCCCCGTCGCCCTCGACGTTGGCCACCATCCTGCGCAGCACCTTGAGGGCGGCCACGTACTCCTCGTCGCTGATGCCCTGGTGGACCACCGCGCGTACCTCGGTCGCCAGCTCACGGAGCCGTACTCTGGCGGCCTCCCCGGCATCCGTGAGGTGCAGGCGCTGCCCGTCGTCGATCCGGAGCCATGCGCGGTGGAGCAGCTGGTCGATGACCCTGCCGATTTCGTGCGGGCCGTCGGCGAGGTGCGTCAGCTGGGCGACGACCTCCTCGCGGCTCGGCGCCGCGGGGCCGCCGTTCACGCGGTTGAGCACCCAGTACTGCGGCTGCGTGACGTCGATCTTGGCCATGGCGTCCCGCAGATGCCGGGTGACGGCCGTCTGGGTCAGGCCGCACCAGTAGCCGATCGGCTGAGTGACCAGCATGTCATCGGTGGCGGCCGGGTTCGCCGGCGCCTGGTCGGTGGTGGATCCAGTCAGTAATTCCATGATCGAGACGCTACATTCCGCCGGCGCGTCGAACCAGTGGATGCTGCGAACCGGCTTTTCTACGTGAAGGGTTCCGAGACCGTGGACAGGACGGTCGCCATCAACCCCGGAGGCCCGCACGGCGGACGCCGAGGACGTCGGAAGGGCCCGGACCGAGCCCTCGCCGGCCACAGGCTGAGCAGAGGGACCGAAGCGGCCGGGTCGGACGGGCGAGGATTTCCGTCCGGCCCCGCGACGCGTCGATCGTGTCCGGCCGTCAAGCGGCCGCCGGAGCGCTCAGCACCCCCAGCGCGGCTTTCACGGTCTCTACGAGCGCCTGCTCGTCCGCTCCGGCGCGTGACCGCACGTTGACCCCGTACGCGAGCAGAGCCAGCAGATCGGCGGAGGAGCCCGCGTCGACGCCACGGGCGAGCTGTCCCTGCGCCTCCGCGGTCACCAACGCCGCGTGCATGGCGTCACGCAACCGCTGGTGATGCTGGTCGAGGACGGCGCGCACCTGGGGGTCGCCGTTCTCGGCCCCGGCGTGAGCGTTCGAGACCATGCAACCCCACCGGGCGTACTCGCCCGAGCAGCGGGCCGCGATGAGCCCCGTGAAGAACTCGGTGATGGCCGGCAGTCCTCTGTCGTCCTCGGTGAGGCGCTCGAACACCGGCTGGGAGCGGTACTCGAGGTAGCGGCGCAGGGCTGCGAGGTAGAGCGCCTGCTTGTCGCCGAAGGTGGAGTAGAGGCTGGAGCGGTTGACTCCGGTGGCGTTCACGATGTCCTGGATTCCGGTCGACGCCATTCCCTGACGCCAGAAGAGCCGCACCACGGTCTCCAGGGTCGCGTCCGGATCGAAGTGCTTGATGTCCGGCATGTTCCACCCCGCTATCTTGAAATAAGAGTTCCAAGATAGCGGGGACCGGTCATCCGCGCTTCGCTTCGTCGCGCGCCACGCGGTCCGGGCCCGCGCGTTCACCCGGGCGCTCGCGCTCGCCGACCACGGTCCCTTCACGACCCTCTGTCGCCCCAACTGCCGTGGCACGGCTGGTGCATGTCCTCGCCCGCCGCTATCTTGAAACGATCGTTCCGAGTTACGTCCAGGCCCAGTTCAGGAGGAACCAGCCATGACCCTCAACGCCGAGCTGCGCAGCTTCTACGAGGCCCGACAGCAGCAGATCCCCGCCGAGGTGCGGGCCGTCATGAACCGCGCGGGCCAGGAGCTCGCCGCGTCCGGGCAGGCCGAGCGCGCCCTCGCCGCCGGAGCCCGGGCCCCGCGGTTCACCCTCGCGTCCGCGACCGGCCGGACCGTCTCCCTCGACGCACTGCTCGCCGACGGCCCCGTCGTCCTGACCTTCTACCGCGGCGCCTGGTGCCCGTACTGCAACATCGCCCTCCGCTCGCTCCAGCAGCACCACGCGGACATCACGGCCCGCGGAGCCCGTCTGGTGGCCGTCTCCCCGCAGATCCCCGACGAATCGCTGTCCCTCACCGAGAAGCACGAGCTCGCCTTCGACGTCCTCAGTGACATCGGGTCCGACACCGCCAAGCAGTACGGGCTCGCGTTCGATCTGCCGGACGACCTCGCGGCCGTCTACGAAAAGCTCGGCTTCGACCTCCAGCGAGTCAACGGCGGCCACCCGCGCACCCTTCCCCTGCCGGCGACGTACGTCATCGACCGCGACGGCACCATCCGCTGGGCCTTCGCCGACACGGACTACACCGCCCGTGCGGAGCCGGCCGACATCCTGGCCGCTCTCGACGCCCTCGCCTGAGCCCACCGCGCAGCGGCGCCCGGGTCGTGCCGTTCTCCGGGCGGACGGGGAGCCGTCCTGCTGCTTCGAGCCGGGTCAGTCGCCGGTGTTCCCCGTCGGCCCGGCGTCGGTCTCTTCCGCCCCGCACCCCGCTCCGTACTCCTCGGTGACACGACCGTCTCCCCGGAATCCCCGTGGTTCGTCACCGACACCGCCGCCCCCGCACTGGCCGCCTTCTCACCGAGTTCGCCCCACACCCCCCGCCGACAGGACCTCCCCGCCCTCTTCGCCTCCGCCAGCCCCGCCCGGGGTACGCGCTCCGCTCCTTCGCCGGGCGCGTACCCCCGGGACGCGTCGTTCCTCGGCGCCGAGCTTTCTTCCTGGACTCGCCCCGGCGAGAGGACCGACCTGGCAGGCTTGCCGTCGTGAGGTACGCCGTGACAAGCGAGGTCAAGCTGCACATCGACCTGACCCGCGAGAGCCTGGAGGCCGCCGGCGCCCTCGACCGCTTCGCCGACGAGATCTACGAGGACATGGACTTCGAGTGGCTCTACGACGACTCGAAGAACGGCACCGACGAAGACCCCGCCCTGGACGCCATGGGCATCACCCCCCTGTCCTTCAGCGGATGGTTCACCCCGTTCAACGAAGACAGATATGTCCACCCCTACGCCGCCGACGAGGAAGCAGACCTGGAGAAACGCCCCTGACGCCGACGGACCGGACGGCTGCGTCCCCCCGGCCCGCCGGCTCATGCCACGCGCTCCACGCCGGCTCGTCCTTGCCGCCAAGTACAGAGAAGGCACTTGCTGGTTGGGGAGCGCGGTGGGCTCGGGTGGTCTCGCGGGGGCTTGGGGAGCAACCGGAGGGCGGGGCGCAGCAGCCGTGCCGCCTCCCGGGACAGGGGAGCGGCACGGTGGCGGGGGCGGCCTGCGTCACCTTCGCATGCTCCGCGGCAGAGGGATCATGCGTGCTCCGACGACGGGGCGGAGGTGGGGGCGTACGGGGGTCCCGCCTTCCGCCTCCCAAGCGTCCTCACCGGCTCGGGCCTCCCGCAGGCGGCGACCGGTCGCGTTCTCGTCGGACATGAGGATGTCTGCGGTGTGGAGGTTGCCAGGGGTGGACGCGGCGGCCATCAGGCGTGTGGCGGAGGCGGGTTCGGTCTCGGGGGGAATTACCAGCAGGTCGCAGCGGTCGCGGCCGTACCACAGCAGGATCATCGTGTCGGGGTCCTGACCGGTGAACCAGCCGACGTACACGGCATATTCGCCGACGGAGACCTTGTACGGGGAGACCGGCCAGGGCGCGGGGTTCGCCGTGATGCGCGTGACGCGTCCCCAGCGTTTCCGCAGCGCGTCCACCAGGGGCGGCAGCTCGGTGGCGAGATCGCGTGAGTACGGCCACCAGGCGCCGTCCAGCAGGCCGGCCAGGGAGGTGTTCGGTGTCAGCGCCAGGCGCGCCTGGCGGGTGGGAGCGGTCGTGCTGGTCATGAGACCGAGACCCGTCCCCGGGACGCCCGCGAGCGGCCCGGCGTATCGATCGCCGGGAACGACGTCCGCGTGGAGGCGGGCGTACGAGGTGCTTCCGGTACCTCCAACGTACTCCGCGCCGGGGCCGGACGGGGGCGACGGGCCGGGCCGGTTCTTCCGGTGGCCGTGCCGTCGGACGTGCGGAGCCTCCAAGCGGGACGCACGGAGCCTCCAAGCGGCCGACAGGCCGACGGCCTGGTCCGGTGCCGGCGTGTGCCCGGTCCGGCGGCATCGCGGTGCGGCTTCCAGGATGCTCCCCGGCAGCGGGAGCCGCCACGCGTGCCCACCCGGGGGCGAAGGGCCGGTCAGGGTTCCTCGGCGTGGGGCCCGGTGCCGCTCGGGGGCCTGCTGGTGGACAGCCAGGACCGGGCCGGTCCGGCGGGGTGCGCGGTGTCGACGGTGAGGTGGAGGCGGGTGCCGCCGCCCGGAGTGGGGTAGCTGCGCTGCTCGCCGCCGGCGAAGCAGTGGCGGAGGATGTCGGCCACCATACGGGCGGCGTCCGGGGAGGCGGCCACGATGCGGACCTCCGCGTATCCCGCCGGAGGCAGGGCTTCTGGTTCGTTGCGGTCCAAGGTGGCACCGTCCTTTCGGCACGGGGACGCGTCTGCGGGCGGGCCGAGCGAGGTGGGCACGCCCCGGTACGTCCACCGTACGTCCGACGAGCCCGGTGCCGGACGGCTCCGCAGCGGGGAGCGGCGCGTACCCGCGCCCTCCCGGAGTACGGTGAAAGAACGGGGCCGTCGTCCCGCCCGTTGGCCCGCACCCGCCGCGCCGCCGAGGGACGGCAGCGGAAGCACCCCGCGGACGGGCGGATCGATCATGACCGACGCAGGCTTCACCCCCCACGTCCCCACGCCTCCGCGCCTTCTGCCGGACGAGATCCACCGGGCCGTCGGACCGGGCACCGCGCTGCTCCGACTGGAGACGACAGGGTCCCGGCAGAGCCTCCTCGACGGCGCGTGGTGGCCGCGCTCGCGTGACGTCGAGCGGGAGATCCCGCCGTTGATCACCGCCCTGACCGAGCACCTCGGGCCCGTCACCCGGGTCGGCCTGGACGCCTCCGCCTGGAACGGCATCCCGCCCCGCCTCATCGTCGACGACCGGGTCGTGCACCTCGACTCCTTCCCCGTCGGCGACGACACCGTCCTGATCACCCGCGGCGACAACGACCACTTCTCCCTCATGGTCGTCCCGCCGAACACGACGTCCGATGCCGCCCGCACGGCCATGGCCCGCGCCGTCCACGCCGACAACGTCACCCAGGCCGCCGAGATCCTCCTCGCCGAACTCCCGCACCCCGCGGCCCCGTCGGGCGACACCGCCCTGGACAATGACGAAGCCCCAGGTCGCTGACCCGGGGCTTCGTTCACGAGCGGATGACGGGGGACGACGGGAATCGAACCCGCCTGGCACGTCGAGGCACGCGCAGCCGTGGGCTGGTCGTGGAGGGGAAACCGCGAGGGTGTCAGGCGTCGAAGACTTCCCGGAGCTTGGCCTCGTCGTCCTTGGAGAGGTTGCTGCGGATCAGCTCCGCGCTGCCGGCCGGGAGGGCCTCGTGGACGCGGTCGAGGACGGCGTCGGAGGTGAGGAGGAAGAGGGCGGAGGTGCCCGGCTTGACCTCGCCCCGGACGCTTTCGATGAAGTCGTCGTCGATGCCGACGTCGGCGAGGGAGCCGCCGAGCGCGCCGCCGAGGGCGCCGAGGGCCGCGCCGAGGAGCGGCACGAAGAAGATCAGGCCGAACAGCATGCCCCAGAAGGTGCCGGAGAGGGCGCCGGTGGTGGTGAGGTTGTTCAGCTGCTTGGTCTTGGGCTGCTTGCGGTTCTCCGGCCAGGTCACGACGGCCGCGTCGTGGACCTGGACGAGGCCCTGCTTCTGGAGGGAGAGCAGAGTCTCCTCGACCTGGGCGGCGCCGTCGGGGGTGGGGAACTTCCAGGCGGTGAGGGTGGCCACGGGGGGTCCTTTCGCGGGGTGCGGTGTTCAGGGGGTGACGATCGGGAAGCCCGGGTCGGGCTGGGTGACGTACGAGAAGAGGCGGGCCAGTAGGGCCGGATCGCCGTCGGTGGTGATGCCGTCGAGGAGCATGTCGGTGGTCAGCGCCATCGCCATCTCGGGGTTGGCGGTGTCGAGCAGGGCGGCGTTCTCGCCGTGGCGCAGTTCCATCGCGGAGGTGAGGTAGAAGTTGCGCCAGGTGCCGTTCTCGGCGCCGTGGCCGAGCCGGTCGTAGACCCCCGCGAGGGTCTCCTTGGCCTCGGTGTCGCCGGGGTCGGCGAAGACGAGGTGGTTGAGGAGGGTGGCGGCGAAGCGGAGGTCGCCCCGCTCGATGTAGTCGCGGGCCTTGGCGAGGGCCTGGCGGGGGCCGCCGGCGAGGTCGACGTACCGCTTGGCGAGTTCGACGGGCGGGTGCTCCCACAGGGTGGCCGCGTTGCCGTTGAACCAGCCGAGGTAACGCTGGTAGATCGCCTTGACGTTGTGGTTCAGGGAGCCGTAGTAGCCGCGCGCGTGCCAGGAGTTCTCCAGGGCGGGCGGGAGCTGGATCTCCTCGGCGATCTCCGGGCCGGTCAGGCCGCCGTTGAGCAGGCGCAGGGTCTGGTCGTGCATGTACGCGTAGAGGTCGCGCTGTTCGGAGAGGAAGCGCACGACGTTGTCGTGGCCCCAGGTGGGCCAGTGGTGGGAGGCGAAGGCGACGTCGTACTGCCCGTCGAAGAGGTCGATGGCCTCGTCGAGGTAGTGCGACCAGATGCGGGAGTCGCGGACGACGGCGCCGCGCAGGGTCAGGATGTTGTGCATGTTGTGCGTGGCGTTCTCCGCCAGGCACAGCGCCCGCTTGTCCGGGAAGAGGAAGTTCATCTCGGCCGGGGCCTCGGTGCCGGGGGTGAGCTGGAAGACGATCCGTACGCCGTCGACCGTCTCCTCCTGGCTGGTTGCGGTGATGTCCACGGTGGGCGGGATGAGCGTGATGGTGCCGGTGGAGGTGGTCATGCCGAGGCCGGCGCCGATCTGGCCGTCGGGCGCCTTGGGCAGCCGGTCGCCGTACATGAAGACCGCGCGGCGATCCAGGCGTGCCCTTCGGCGACCGCCGTGTGCAGGGCCCCGAACAGCTCGGAACGGGCCGGTACGACTCCTCCCTCGCCGAGCCGGCCGCCCAGCCCGGACGCCTCCAGGGCCCGTACGAGCGGGGGCTGGACCCCGGCCAGGACGAGCCGGCCTCCGGCGTCGGCGAGCGCCCGGGCGTACCGGTCGAGGAGCTTGAACACGGCCGAGGACGGCACGTCCGGCACGGTGCGGGCCCCGGCGGAGACGGCCACCCCGGTGCGGGACATCGAGCCGCCGGAGGGCAGCGCCTGGAACAGGCCGCCGAGGAGGTTCGCGTAGCCCTGGGAGCGGAAGTCGCCGTTGTCGTCGGAACGCGAGCCGTCCGGGTTCGGCATGGACGGCGAGATCCCGGCTGCCTGCGCGAGGGCGACGAGCGCCACGGAGAACGCCCCGCCGATCAGTTCGGGCACGGCGGACAGGTCGGGGGCGGTGAAGGAGGGCAGGGCGGCGGGGATCGAGGCGATGCCCTTCACCAGTTCCACGTCGACGGACAAGGCCGCCCCCCGACGCTCGCGACGACCATGGCGATCAGCAGGGCCACCGGTTCGAGCCGCTTCACCGCCCGCGCCGCCGCCCAGACGCCCAGGGTGACGACGGCGACGAGGGTCGTGGCTCCCTTCCAGTCCCCGACGTGCACCAGCCAGTCGCCCAGCTGGTACAGCTTGTTGTGCCCCTGCGGCTGGTAGCCCGTCGCGCCCTTCAGCACGCCCGTGATGATCTGCAGCGCGATGCCGGTGGAGAACCCGGTCATCGCCGCGTTCGACACGAAGCTCATGACGGCGCCGAGCCGGAGCACGCCCATCAGCAGCATCACCGCGCCGACCGTCACCGTCACCGTCAGCACGGCCACGTTGCCGGCGTCCTTCGGGCCGTGCCCGGCGTCGGACAGCACGCTCTGCGAGGTGAGTACGATCGCGCTGGTCAGCGTCGTGACCATGAGGACGGTACGGGGGGGGTCAGCGAGCCCACGATCGCCGGCGCCACGCCCGCGACCGGGCTGAACCCGGTGATCGCCGCGTACGCCATCCCCTCCGGCATCGCGATCAGCCCGCTCCCCCTCATCGCCGTCATCCTGATGCCGGCCACGCCGAAGGGCCGCGGCAACGGCCTCGCCTTCACCGCCGGCTGGGTCCTGTCCCTCGCCGCCCTGGTCACGGCGATCGTCGTGGCCGGCTCCGGCGCCGACGCCTCCCGGGGCGACGAAGGCCCCGCCACGTGGACCCTGTGGCTCAAGCTCGCTCTCGGCGTCCTCTTCCTGCTCATGGGCGTCAAACAGTGGAAGGGCCGTCCCGGGGAAGGACGTACGAGCGAGCCGCCCGGCTGGATGAAGGCCATCGACCGCTTCACCCCCGCCAAGGCCGCCGGCCTCGCCGCCGCCCTGGCCGTCGCCAATCCCAAGAACCTCGTCCTGGCGGTCGGCGGCGCCGTCTCCATCGCCTCCAGCACGGCCTCCACCGGAGGCAAGACCGTCGCGGCCGCCCTGATGGTCCTGATCGCCGCCCTCTGCACCCTCCTCCCGCTCGCCGTCTACCTCTTCGGCGGCGCCAGGTCCGCGAAGGTCCTCGGCGAGTGGAAGGCATGGATGGCCGCCCACAACGCCGCGATCATGACCACCGTTCTCGTCGTCCTCGGCGCGAAGTACGTCGGCGACGCGATCAGCGGCCTGACCACCTGAGAGACCGGGACGACGAGAGCCCGGGGCACCGACCCCGGAACACACCACGCGGGCGGATGGGCCGGTGCGACGGCCGGTGGACGTGAGCGACCGTCGGAAGCCCGATCCGGCGCCTCGTCATGGCACTTGCGGCGCCGTCCCCGAGTCACGCCTTGATCGTTTTCAGGCCGGGGTGGTCCGCGGCTGCTTCCCGTCTCCCGGCGGTTGTCTCAGGGAGAGGCTGATCAGCAGAGCGAACGCGATGAGGGCGGTGAGCGTGCGCAAGGTGTTGAACAGTTCCCAGCGCCGCAGGATCTCCGCGTGATCGAGCGGTGCCGAACTGAGCGCCCATTCCTTGATCCGGCCGTTGATCGGCACGTTGCCGAGCCGGGTGATCAGGAAGGACGCGAGGGTCAGCAGACCCGCCGAACCCGCGACCAGCCGGGCGCGGCCACGTGTCGAGCTCGCGAGAGCGAGAGAGCTCAGCGTCGACACAGCCATCGCCGCCTGCACGGTGATGCCGTTCATCTTCATCAGCTCGGCGTGGAACGACAGCCGCATGTCGAGCGGTACCGCGTTGAAGGTGGGGACGAGGTTGGCCGCGCCGTAGCCGAACGCGCCGGCGAGGAGACCGGTGGCGAGCAGGGCCAGCCCCTGGAGGAGTCGGACGCGCATGTTCGTCACCCCTGCGCGGTGACGAAGCGGTCGCGCGGTTCGCCGTGGAGGTGTCCCGGTGGGAGCCGTCGGCCGTATGCGAGCAGGAGGAGGTCCTGTGCGGCGCCGGACAGGGGCGTTCCGGTACCGAAGGACCAGTCGAGGTCGTCGGCGCGGAGTTCGATGCCGTCCAGGTCGGCTCCGAAGAACCCGAGGGTCCTGGCGTCGACGCTTTCCAGGAGGATGCGCACGCGATCCTCGGGAACCCGGCGGCCGAGGCCCAGAGCGACCGTGATGTCCAGGCCGTGGATCACGTCGTGGCCCAGGGCCGCTTCGATCCCGCCGACCGGCGGCTTCCAAGGGTGATCCGCGTTGTCACCGAGGAACGCGGCCAATTCGCGTGTCGAATGGACGGCCGCGTCCTTGTGGGCACATCGGTCGGTCATCCGGTGAAGGCTGCCTCGTGCTCTGATCAGTTCCCGCGCGATCTTGGGGAGCGAATACCGGAACCCCATCGTCATGTGGGCCGCGACCTCCCGCACCCGCCAACCCCCGCACAGGCTCGGAGCGTCCCACTCCTCGGCCGACAAGCCGTCCAGCACGGCCGCCAACTCCCGGCGTTCGGCTGCGATCGCGGCTTTGACATCCGCCGCTGGTCTCCGGTGCATCGTGTTCCCCATGGCCTCAAGGCTCTCGGCAGCGTCGCCATAAGTCCAAGAGTTTGCATGTCTCGCAACTAGAATGATCAGTTATGGACATTCGGCAGCTGCGGTACTTCGTCACGGTCGCGGAGGAAGCCAACTTCACTCGTGCCGCCGCCCGTCTGCACCTGGCACAGCCGGGGGTGAGCGCCCAAGTCCGCCGGCTCGAAAAGGAACTCGGGCACCCGTTGCTCGACCGCTCCGGCCGCTCGGTGACCCTGACGGAGGTGGGCGAGGCCGTACTGCCGTACGCACGGGCCGCACTCACCGCCGTCGAAGCGGCACGGCAGACCGCGGAGGAGTTCACCGGGCTGCTCCGTGGCCAGGTCACCCTCGGCCTCGTCTCGGGTGCGGCCGCGGCGGCCCACGAGTTCGACCTGGCCGCCGTACTGGCCGGCTTCCACGAGGACCACCCCAAGGTCGAGATCGCCCTGACCGAGGACACCTCGGAGCGGATGCTCACCGCACTGAATCGTGGGGACCTCGACATCGCCGTGATCGGACTCGCGGACGAGGAACCCCCGCCGGGCACCTCGGTCCAGGTCCTGGTCGACGAACCCCTGGTCGCAGCCGTGGCCCCGGACGACGGCGCCCTGACGCCCCCGGACCGCACGAGCATTCCGTTGGCCGAGCTCCGCGATCGTCCACTGATCAGCCTGCCCCGTGGCACGGGGCTGCGCGGGGTCCTCGACCGGGCGTGCGCGCGGGCCGGGTTCCAGCCCCGCATCGCCTTCGAGGCAGCCGCTCCGCTGTTCCTCGCACAGCTCGCCGCCCGCGGTCTCGGCGTGGCGGTGGTTCCAGCCCTCCCCGCTGGTGTGGCCGCAGCCCTCGGGCTGCGGACGCTGGAGATCACCGAGCCGCGGCTGCGCGGCCGCGTCGCTCTGGCCTGGCGGGCGGACGGCCCCTCCAGCCCCGCGGCCACCGTCTTGCTGGACCTGCTGCGCAAGACCCTCACACCACCGGGTGAGAAGTGCCTCGGGACCGGGCCTGACGCACCGTGAGGGCGGTTGTGCCACGGGAGTGACACGCGGGCCCTGAGGAGTCTGGACGAGGACGAAGCCCCGGGTCACCGACCTGGGGCTTCGCACGAAGAGCGGATGACGGGAGTCGAACCCGCGCCACAAGCTTGGGAATCACCGCCGCTCGGGCCGCCAATACGGCATCTGACCTGCGGGCAAGTCCCCTTGTCGGGCCTGCCGAGAGGTTCCGCTTGAGGGCACGGATGGGGCATGCCTCCTCGGCGATGCCCACCATTGGCTCAGGTGGGTACCGCTGACGGCGCGCGTCAAGAGTCCGCAGAGGTCTCCCCGGCCGGCCTCTTCCCGGGGCGGGGCAGCCGGACGGGTCCGATGGTGTGGGTCACTACAGGGTTCCCGTCGGCGCCTGGGGTGATGAGGGCCAGCTCGCCGCCTTCGTAGGGCGCGCCGAGCATGACGGCTTCGTGGGGTCGCGTCTCGGTGATCGGGACGTCGTTGATGTCGTCGATGTCGTCGGTGTGGTGGGCGACAGTGATCTCCGCACCGAACTGCTCGCGCTCGTCCGCGTCCGGGAGCACTGGTACGCAGACACAAGTGAACAGAGGTGCGCTTCCTGCGGTGTCGTCGGCGGCGTAGACCCAGGTCCGGCCGTCGTGGCCCAACCGCTCCAGCACCCTCAGGGCGGGCACCGGTGCGAGGCGCAGCGCCGTGCTTCGTCGGCGTGCCAGAAGCCCTGTCGTCAACAGTGAGAGCCCGGGCAATCCGCCGGCCAGGACCAGCAACTGCCAGCCGAGCGCGTCGTACGGCTCGGCGGCCAGGCGCGGCCCCGATTCGTCCTCCAGCACTGTGACGGTGGTTCCGAGGCGGTAGTCCTCGGGGAAGAGGGCGTCGACGGTGATACGACGCCCGTCATGGGCGCGGACCCGCAGCGACATGTCCGTACGGCCGGTGACTTCGGTCTGGGTACGGGTCGCCCGGGCGGCCTGCCGCTCGTCTTCGTGTACGGCGCGCAGGCCGAGGGCGATCGCGCCGGCGGCTACGGCGCACAGGGCCAGCCCGGCGGCGATCGGGATCGTCCCCCGCCTCCGCGGGCCGGCCGGCTCCCACCGCCGGCGCTCTGTGGTGGCGGCCCGGCCGACGAGCTGCCACTGCCTCCGCCGGGCCGCCAGCCTGACCCATGCCGCCGCCCAGCCGAGGCCGAGGGCCGCGATGACGGCCAGATTCGCTGCCCGGGATCCCCAGCCGGCGGAGGGAAGCTCCTCCCATGCCACGATGGCGACCAGCACCGGCGCGGCGACGAGAGCGAGCTCCGGGAGCCTGGCATTCCAGTACAACAAGCCGATGGCCAGGCCCGCCTGCACCATGCCGATCCAGTCCGGACCGCACGGGGCCGCGTCGCTGCACACGGACAGCGGTTCCATGGCGATCGCGGTGGCCACTGTCGCCAGCAGCGCCAGGACGGACCACAGCGGCCTCGCCCACGAGGCTGGGCGGGCGCTCGCCCAGGCCGCCGCGTCGGCGGACAGCCAGGCAGGAACCTCTTCGGAAGCGGAGTCCGTCGATATGGGCAGGGAAGTCTGGGACACCCGAGGATTATGCGGCACTCCGTTGGCAACGGAGGCGGGTCTTTTCTGACAGGCGCGGTGGCAGTGGATCAGCAGGCCGACCCACTGCCATGCCATGGGGCTGACTCCTGGAGGAGGACGTGCGTGGAGCGGCTGTGGGGGCAGCTGACGAGCGCTGAGGTGATGGCGTCGTGCGCACTGGCGTCAGGTGCGCTCGTGTCCTGGGGGCGCCGGTGGCCGTCGTGCTCTTCATGGCGGTCGTACATGCGAGGGCGGTCCGAGTGGAGAACCCGAATGTCTGACGGTCGGCCGAGCTCCACCCTCCCCGCATCGCATCCGTCTCCGCGAGTGACGCCGCTTGATGTTTCGGGATTGGACCGAGCGGGAGAATTTTTCGCAACGTGGCCCCGGCGGCAGGTGGAGGTAGCTACGGCCACCCGTCCTCATTGCTGCCCGTCTCGTAGTCAAAGGGCTCGATGTGATCCCACTCTGCGCCGGTCACTTTCTTGAAGGCGGTCGGGGCGGCCTCAAGCAACTCTTCGGCTACGACCGCGTCGTCGGTCGTATAAGGGGAGAAGTCGATTCCCTCGGGATTCGACACAATCTCTCTGTACGTGTCCCGGCCTGTCAGGATCACCGCACATCGCGCATAAAGAAACCCGTCCTCGGATTGCGGAACAGGTCGGCCGGATCCAGAAGTCTCGCCCTTCACTGGAGTGTCGGCAAGAACTTTGAGGTCGAGCCGAAAGAGGTGCTCTGCCAGTGTGTCGGCGAATCCCGTGATCTCGTTCGCCGTACAGTTTTCCAGTCTGGACGAGATCGCGCCGCAGTGGCTGGAGATATCGGCCTGGGCGGACGTTTCGACGATTTCCCAAAAATCGGAGTCTTGCACCCTCTACCTCTCCAGCACGGCTTTGTGGGCAACATACTTGACGCCTCGAAAAGGGGCAAGGTGGGAGAGATCGATCTCGGCGGGAGGGGCCGACTCGTCCTCCCGCCGGTGGCGGACCGATCCGGTCCGTCCCCCTTGAGTCACCTCGTCTCGCCACCGACGCCCCTGGCGCCGTGGCGAGTTGGTGGAAGTGTCGGGTGGTGGGGGAGGCGTCCGTTCACATGCGCGGATACGAGTACCAGAGCCGGGGCGGCGGCATCGGACGCCACAACAGCGTGTGTGGGGGAGCGGCTGACCGTCGAGCGGCTGACCCGGCTGCGCGTGAGGTGGCCAGGCAGACGGCGCCCCGGTGGCGGGTACCCGAACCGCAGGCGATCGCGGACGGGATCGCCTCGGAACTCGCCACACTGTCCCCGGAGAGGCCGGACCGATCACGGAGCTCGCCGTGACGGTCCTGTCCGGGGTCCCGGTGGTGGGCGCGGCGGGGACGGTGCTGTGGCCGGCGGTGGTGCGCACCCCGGGGCTCCCTCACCCCGGCGCGGGTCCGGCAGGCCGGGCTCGGACCCTGGGCCGGTCGTAGAGCGCGGGCTCAGACGCGCCGGCCCGCCGCCAGGGCGTCCTTGACCTCGCGCGCCACGCGGTCCGCGTCGTCGGGGTTGTTCACCACGTCCGTGCGGTTCATGTCGATGACGAGGACCTCGCTGGCCGAGTAGTGCTTGTGGACCCAGTCGTCGTAGCCGGACCACAGCGTCCGGTAGTACTCGACGAGGCTCTCGTCCTGTTCGAAGTCGCGTCCCCGCAGCCCGATGCGGTGCAGTACCGTCTCGAAGTCCGCCTTGAGATAGACCATGAGATCGGGTGCCTTGCGGTACGGCAGGCCGTCGATCTCGCGCATCATCTCCTCGAGCAGCCCCTCGTACACCTGCATCTCGAGGGAACTGATCCGGCCCAGCTCGTGATTGACCTTGGCGAAGTACCAGTCCTCGTAGATCGAGCGGTCGAGCACGTTGTCGTCCTGCTTGTACGCCTCCTTGATCGCGGCGAACCGCGTCTGCAGGAAGTACAGCTGGAGCAGGAAGGGGTAGCGCTTCGCCTGGATCTCCTCGGGGCTCGCCGAGTAGAAGAGCGGGAGGATCGGATTGTCGTCCACGCTCTCGTAGAAGACTTCGCTGCCCAGCTCCTTGGCGAGCAGTTCGGCGACACTGGTCTTGCCGATCCCGATCATGCCTCCGACGCAGATCACCGACATACCTCACTTCTCCCTGGGGGCTCTTCTTCTCGTGGGCGGGGGAGCTGGGCCTCCCGCACCACTGAGACGCACACCGGTGGTCCCGCGATTCCCGGGATTCTCGTGATCAACATCATGAGGACCGTCAGGCCCGAAGGCTTGCTCCGGACCGACCGGACCGGACCGCTCGCCTCGGCCGGCGGGCCGGCCGTTCCGCGGCTGTCGCACACAGCGACAGGCTGCGGCCCCGCGGCCGCCTTGAATCCTAGGTGACGATTCTCCCCCTGCCGGCCGGTGTGCCGGGACCGGCCTGCACGGTGGGGTGGCGGCGTGGCGCCTCGCCCCGCCGCTCCCTCCGGCCCGGCTGCCCCGCGCGCGGATTCCGGGCGCCCCCCGTCATGCGGCTCCTACGCTGGGCCCGTGACATCGGACAACAGGCCCCTGGCCGTCTTCGACCTCGACAACACCCTCGCCGCGACCGCGCACCGCCAGCACTTCCTGGAGCGCAGGCCCAAGGACTGGGACGGCTTCTTCGCGGCGGCGCCCGACGATCCGCCGCTGGAGGAGGGCATCGCGCTGTGCCTGGAGGCGGCCGAGGAGTGCGAGGTGGTCTACCTCACCGGGCGGCCCGAGCGCTGCCGACGCGCGACCGTGGAGTGGCTGGCCGGGCAGGGCCTGCCGGAGGGGGCCGTCCACATGCGGCGCAACCGTGACTTCCGGCCGGCCAGGGTGACCAAGGTGGAGATCCTGCGCCGTCTCGCCGCCGACCGCACGGTCAGGGTGCTGGTCGACGACGATCCGGCGGTGTGCGACGCGGCGGAGGCGGCGGGCTTCCGCGTCGTACGGGCCCGCTGGGCGGAGCCCTCCGAGGCGCTGAGGGAGGCTCAGGAGGAGGAGGGGCGCACCTGAGGAAGCCCGCACGAGGTCAGGCCCGGGCGAGGTGCCGACCGGGGTCGGAACCGGTCGGGCCCGGGCCGGCACCCGGCCGTGGGGAGGTCAGGACGGTGTGTTCTCGACCGGCCGTGGGGAGGTCAGGACTACGCGCCCTCGCCCCGGCCGTGGGGAGGTCGGGACGACGCATCCCCGACCCGGCCGTGCGGAGGTCAGGACAGTGTGTCCTCGTCCTCCAGGCGGAAGCCGACCTTCAGCCCGACCTGGTAGTGCTCGATCGCGCCGTCGACGAGGTGGCCGCGCACCTGCGTGACCTCGAACCAGTCGAGTCCCCTCAGGGTCTGCGAGGCGCGCTCGATGCCGTTGCGGATGGCCTGGTCGACGCCCTCGGTGGAGGTGCCGACGATCTCGGTGACGCGGTAGGTGTGATTCGACATGGGGGCCGAACTCCTCTCGGTGCGGTCCCTCCACGGTGCCCCAGGGCGCGTCGGCGCGCGACACGACGGCGGCCGGGCGACTCACGAGTAACTACCGAGGGTAACGAGTGGATCGTCCGTCCGGGTGCGCGGCGAGGTCGTCAAGGACTTGACCATCCCGTTGGTCCAGACCAGAATCCAGGCCACATACCCGCGCGAACACCCCGTTCGGTCCCCCCATGCCGGGTCAGCCCCCATGCGCACGACCCTGTGCTGAACCTGAGCAGAAGGTGACCCACGTGAAGAACCGCCCTCTCGCCTGCCCCCTGGCAGCCGCCACCGCGCTCGCCCTCGCCGGCTGCGGGATGCTCCCGAGCGGCGACGGCGGGACGAGGACCGTGAACGTCTGGCTCATGCGGGACAGCGTCAGCGAGGACTTCCTGAAGCGCTTCACCGAGGAGTACGAGCAGGAGCACGAAGGGGTCGAGCTCGAGTTCACGATCCAGGAGTGGACCGGCATCGGGAAGAAGGTCACCGAGGCGATCCAGGGCTCCGGCGGCCCCGACGTCATCGAGGTCGGCAACACCCAGGTCGCCCAGTACGCCGACACCGAGAAGCTCTTCGACCTCACCCTGGAGTCGGTCCGCGACCTCGGCAGCGAGGACTGGCTGCCCGGTCTCGCCGAGCCCGGCAGCATCGCCGGAGCCCAGTACGGCATCCCCTGGTACGCGGCCAACCGCATCGTCATCTACAACAAGGACCTGTTCGAGGACGCCGGCATCGACAAGCCGCCGGCCACCCGGGCCGAGTGGCTCGACGACACCGAGAAGCTCAACACGAACGGCACCCAGGGCATCTACCTCGCCGGACAGGACTGGTACACCCTCGCCGGCTTCATCTGGGACGAGGGCGGCGAACTCGCCGTCGACAAGGGCGGCCAGTGGACCGGCGCGCTCGACAGCCCGGCCGCCCAGCGGGGCATGGCCTTCTACAAGGAGCTCCAGGCCCTCGGCTCCGGCCCGAAGAACGCCGACGAGCAGACCCCGCCGCAGGCCGGCGTCTTCGCCAAGGGCGACGTCGCCCAGCTCATCGCCACGCCCAGCGCCGTCGCCGCCATCCTCAAGGCCGACCCGGGCCTCAAGGACAAACTCGGCTACTTCCCGATACCCGGCAAGAAGGCCGGCCGGCCCTGCGCCGTCTTCACCGGCGGCTCCGATCTCATCATCCCGGAGAACGCCCCCCAGCGCGGCGCCGCCCTCGACGTCGTCAAGGCCCTCGCCGGCGAGAAGTGGCAGTCCGAACTCGCCCGCGCCATGGGCTACGTGCCCAACAAGAAGAGCCTCGCCTCCGTCGTCGCCGGCCAGGAGGCCACCGCCGCCATGGCGAAGGGCGCCGCACGAGGCCGGGCCACCCCCAACTCCCCGCAGTGGGCCAGCGTCGAGGCCGACAACCCCATCAAGCCGTACATGACGGCCGTCCTCCAGGGCGAGGACCCCGTCAAGGCGGCGAAGGAGGCCTCGACCGCGATCACGGACACCCTCGCCGAATAGCATTCAGCGTTCGCACACCCGCGAGCCCCCGGACGGTCATGTCGAATCCAGCCGGTGACGGAAGAAACGAGGAGCCGGGCCACCGCTCACGCGGCCCGGTCCCGTCCCTTCCCCTTCCGTCCCGCCGGAGGAGCCCGCCATGTCCGCACCGACGCCCACGCTCGCCGTGCCCGTGCCCGCACAGCCCCAGGTCCCGACCGAGCAGCCCACGCCCCGGTACGTCGTCGGCCTCGCCCGGGACCAGGAGGACGTCCGGGCCGCCCAGCGGCTGCGCCACCAGGTCTTCGCCGGCGAGCTGGGCGCCCGGCTCGACGGCCCCGAGCCCGGCCTCGACACCGACGCCTTCGACGCGTACTGCGACCACCTCCTGGTACGGGAGGAGAGCACCGGCGAGGTCGTCGGCACCTACCGGATCCTGCCGCCCGACCGGGCCGCCGTCGCCGGCCGTCTCTACTCCGAGAGCGAGTTCGACCTCACCAGGCTCGCCCCCGTCCGGCACGACCTGGTGGAGGTCGGCCGCTCCTGCGTCCACCCCGCCCACCGCAACGGCGCCGTGATCGCCCTCATCTGGGGCGGCCTCGCCCGCTACATGACCCGCACCGGCCACAACTGGCTCGCCGGCTGCTGCTCGGTCCCGCTCGCCGACGGCGGCACCCTCGCCGCCGCCACCTGGGACACCGTCAGGGCCAAGCACCTCGCGCCCGAGGAGTACTGGGTCACCCCGCACAAGCTGTGGAGCCCCGACGGCATCGCCCGCCCCGAGGGCCGCACCGAGCTCCCGCCGCTGCTCCGCGGCTACCTGCGCCTCGGAGCCTGGGTCTGCGGCGCCCCCGCGCACGACCCCGACTTCGGCGTCGCCGACCTCTACGTGCTGCTCTCGTTGCGCCGCACCAACCCGCGCTACCTCGACCACTTCCTGTCGCTCGTCCCGGCGCGGTGAACGGGTCCACGGCCCTCCCGCCGTGGCTCCCCACGGCGCCCTGCACCCCGAACCACTGCGCGGCCCACCCCGAGACCGGGTCCGCCGGCCCGGACGAGCGGGCCGGTACGGTCCTCGCCGTGGCCCGGCTGACCGCCGGGACCGGCGCCGTCCTCCTCGGCGTCCTGCTCGCCCCGGCCGCGGGGCTGCTCCCGGCGACCGCCCGGCTCGCCCTCGTCCGGGGCTGGGCGCGGGCGGTGGTCCGCGCCTTCGGGGTGCGCGCCCGGTACGACGGGACGGCCGGCGCGGTCACGGGCCCGCTCCTCGTCGTCGCCAACCACGTCTCCTGGCTGGACATCCCCCTCCTCGCGGCCGTGCTGCCCGGCCGCATGGTGGCCAAGACGGAGGTCCGCCGCTGGCCCGTCCTCGGTCCGCTCGCCGCGCTCGGCGGCACCCTCTTCATCGACCGCGACCGGCTCAGGGCCCTGCCCGGCACCGTCCGGGCCATGGCCGCGGTGCTCACCGGCGGGGGCCGGGTGGTCGTCTTCCCCGAGGGATCGACCTGGTGCGGGCGGGCCGGGGGACGTTTCCGCCCGGCGGCGTTCCAGGCCGCCCTGGACAGCGGATGCGCCGTGCTGCCGGTACGGATCGACTACCGGCCCAGCTGGGCCGCCGCGTACGTGGGGGACGATCCGTTGGGCGCGTCCCTGTGGCGGGTCGTCACCGCGCGGCGGATTGTCGTCAATATTCGAATACTGGATCCGATATCCAGTATTGAGTATCCAGACCGCCGCGCCCTGGCCGCCGCAGCCCAACGAGCCGTCGCTCAGCCGACCGTGGCCAGGGACAGCGCGAACCTGCCCTCGTCGTCCGTCCACCAGTGGGCCAGTTCGAGGCCCGCGGCGGCCAGCTCCTCCCGTACACCCGCCTGACGGAACTTCGCCGACACCTCCGTCCGCATCTCCTCGCCCGCCGCGAACGGCACGACGAGATCCAGTTCCGGGATCTTCACGGTCAGCGCGCGGCGGGCCCGCAGCCGCATCTCGATCCACTCCCGCTCGGCGTCCCACACCGCCACGTGGTCGAAGGCGGCCGGATCGGCGTCCGCGCCCAGCTCCCGGTCGATCACGGACAGCACGTTCTTGTTGAACGCGGCCGTCACCCCGGCGCTGTCGTCGTAGGCGGCCACGAGCGTCGCCTCGTCCTTCACCAGGTCCGTGCCGAGCAGCAACGCGTCGCCCGGAGTGAGCAGGGCGCGGACCGAACGCAGGAAAGTACCGCGCTCGGCGGGCAGCAGATTGCCGATCGTGCCCCCGAGGAAGGCCATCAGACGCGGCCCCGGCGTCCCCGGCAGCGCGAGCCCCCGCGTGAAGTCGGCGACGAGCGCGTGCACCCACAGCTCCGGCCGGTCCGCGAGCAGCGACTCCGCCGCCCCTGTCAGCGCGGACTCGCTCACGTCCACGGGCACGTACGCGTCCAGTCCCGGCAGCAGCGCGTCGATCAGGAACCGCGTCTTCTCGGAGGAACCGGAACCCAGCTCCACCAGGGTCCGCGCCCCCGTGGCGGCGGCGATCTCCGGCGCCCGCGCGACCAGGATCTCCCGCTCCGCACGCGTGGGGTAGTACTCGGGCAGCCGGGTGATCTCCTCGAAGAGCTCGCTGCCCCGGGCGTCGTAGAACCACTTGGGCGGCAGCTCCTTGGGGGAGCGGGTCAGACCGTGCAGGACGTCGGTACGGAGATCGGCGCCGGCGGCGTCCGGGGCGAGGGTGCGGGTCAGCTGGAACGGGCTCACGCGGACGGCTCCTTGAGCGGGGTGAGGGTGACTTCGGCGCGGTCGGTGGTGACGAGCGTGTGCTCCGGCACCTCCCGCCAGCGCGGATCGTCGTCGTACGGTTCGGAGGCCACGGCCACCCGGCCGGGGGCCGACAGGTACCAGAGGCTGTTGCGCCAGGCGGTCGCGGCGATCCGGTCGCCGTCGGTGAGCAGCAGGTTCAGCCGGGAAGCGGGCGACACCGCCGCGACCTCCCGCACCGTGTCGGCGAGCGCCGCCCCCGGCGCGTCCCCGGCCCGCAGCCGGTGCAGCACGAGCGCCCAGAGCAGCGCCGAGTCGGTGCGCGCCTCCAGGCGCAGCAGCTCATCGGCCGACAGCGTCCCGGCGAGCGCGGTGAGCGAGTCGGGCCAGCCGTCGACCGCGCCGTTGTGGCTGAACAGCCAGGGCCCGGCGGTGAACGGCGCCGCGGCGGCCTCCCCGTCGGCGCCGGGAAACGTGGCCCCCCGGACCGCCCCGAGGAAGGCCCCGGAGCGCACCACCCGGGCGAGGTCCGCGAAGGACAGGTCGCCCCAGATCGGGCCAGTCCGCCGGTACCGGGCCGGCACCGGGTCCCCCTCGGCGTACCAGCCGACGCCGAACCCGTCGGCGTTCACCACGCCGCTGTCCTGCGTACGGGGTTCCCAGGACTGGCGCAGCAGGGCGTGCGGCGGCCGGACCAGGAGCTCTCCCAGCGCCACGGGCGCCCCGACGTACGCGACATGACGACACATCAGTCGAGCTCCGCGCTGCGCGCCGTCCGGAAGCCGGCGAAGATCTGGCGCCGCACCGGCAGGTCCCAGTTGCGGAAGGTGCCCCGGCAGGCGACCGGGTCGACCGCGAACGAACCACCGCGCAGCACCTTGTGCTCGGGCCCGAAGAACACCTCCGAGTACTCCTTGTACGGGAAGGCCGTGAACCCCGGGTACGGCAGGAAGTCACTGGCGGTCCACTCCCACACGTCCCCGATCAGCTGCCGTACGCCGAGGGGCGAGGCGCCCGCCGGATAGCTGCCCGCCGCCGCGGGCCGCAGGTGCCGCTGCCCGAGGTTCGCGTGCTCCGGACCCGGGTCCGCGTCGCCCCACGGGAAGCGGCGGGAGCGCCCGGTGACCGGGTCGTGGCGGGCCGCCTTCTCCCACTCCGCCTCGGTCGGGAGCCGTCGCCCCGCCCAGCGCGCGTAGGCGTCCGCCTCGTACCAGCTGACGTGCAGGACCGGCTCCTCCTCGGGCACCGGCTCCGTCACCCCGAACCGGCGGCGCAGCCACTGCCCGCCGTCCCGCCGCCAGAACAGCGGAGCCGTGATGCCGTGCTCCCGGACCTGCGCCCAGCCCTCCGGCCGCCACCAGCGCCGGTCCGTGTAGCCGCCGTCGGCCATGAAGGCGAGGTAGGCGCCGTTCGTGACGGGCGTGGTGTCGATGTGGAAGGCGGGGACGAGACGGGGGTGCGCCGGCCGTTCGTTGTCCAGGGCCCACGGCTCGTCCGACGTGCCCATGGTGAACGGGCCTCCGGGCACCAGGACTTCGGCGGGCAGCGGACCGGACCGCAGGGCGGGCGGCGGGGGAGCGGTCAGGGCGACGGGCCCCTTCCGCAGCTGATGGGTGATCAGCATCGTCTCGTCGTGCTGCTGTTCGTGCTGGGCGATCATCCCGAACGCGAAAGCGGCGTCCACCAGCGGCCGCCCCTCCAGCGGGGTGCTCTCCAGCACGTCCAGGACCCGGATCCGTACGTCGGCGGCGTAGGCCCGCGCCTCGCCGGGGGCGAGCAGCGGCAGCGAGGGACGGGAGGAGCGCGGGTGCTGGAAGGCGTCGTACAGCGAGTCGATCTCGGGCCGCAGCGCCTCGCGCCCCGCGACGGCCCGCCACAGCCACTGCTCCTCCTGGTTGCCGATGTGCGCCAGGTCCCAGACCAGCGGTGACATCAAGGGCGAGTGCTGTGCGGTGAGTTCGCCGTCCTCCACGCAGGAGGTGAGGAGCGCGGTACGGTCCCGCGCGGCGGTGAGGGCTTCGAGGGCCCGCCGCCGCAGGGCCTCGGGGCCGGCTCCCGTGTCGGCCGTGGTCATGACGTCACCACCTGGAGGTCGTCGGCCGGGCAGCCGCCGGGGATCACGTACCGCTCGTGGAAGGCGGCGACCGCCCGCCGCACCCCCTCGCTCGCCCCGATCCGGGGCAGCGCGTCGAGCGCGGCGGAGAACACCGCGCGGGCGGCGGCGTGCAGTTCGGGATCGGCGAGACCGTCACGGGCCGCCGTCAGCCACAGCGGATTGCGCGGCGCGGGACCCGGGCCCGCCAGCTCCGCGAGGGGCTTCACCGCCCGGTACGCGGTCTCCGCCGCCTCGGGGTCGTCGAAGACGGCCGTCGTCACCGCCACCGGCACCATCCAGCCGTCCCGGCCGGGTTGCGCGTCCATCATCCGCAGCTCCAGGTGCCCGCGCGGCCGCACCGGCGGGAACAGGGTCGTCATGTGATAGCGCAGGTCGTCGGCGTCGGCCGGCCGGGGAAGGCCCGTCCGCAGCCACTCCCGGAACGTCAGCCCCTCCGGCACCGCCCACGGCCCCTCCTCGGCCCGTACGCACATCACCGGGGTGTCCAGGACGTGCGCCGCCCACTCCGCGCGGGGCTCCCCGTCCGGCGGCGGCGCGAGCGTCCGCCGGGGGTCGAGCTCCGCCCACAACGCCTGCCGCGTCGAGCGCCAGCCGGTCCGGCGACCGCCGTGCACCGGGGAGTTGGCGAAGGCGGCCACCAGGACCGCGCCGAGCAGATGGGCGAGCCGCCAGCGCCGGTGGTAACCGAGCGGACCGGGCTCCTCCAGGCCGGCGTCGAGGCAGACCTGCACCGAGGCCGACTCGCACATCATCGCCCGCCCGGCCGGCCCGGTCCGGTTGAGTGCGGTCTCCATCGCGTCGTACCGCGGCTCGTGCAGGACCCGGCCGCGCGGTGCGTGCCAGGGGTCCACCCCGTAACCGCTGAGGGTCAGGCCGAGCGGCCCGAGCGCCGCCCGCACCGCGGCCAGGTCGGCGGCGAGCGAGTCGAGGCACTCCATGAGGGAGCCGGCCGGGCGCGAGCTGAGCTCCAGCTGCCCGCCGGGTTCGAACGTGAGGGCCGACACCAGGGGCAGCGCCCGTACGGTGTCCAGCGCGGCCGCGAGCCTCGGCGGCCGTACGGGAAGCCGGGGGTCCCGCAGCTCGTGCACGAGCCACTCCAGCTCCACCCCCACCGTGCGGGGCGGGCCGGTCTTGAAGCAGATACATCGCAGCAGGTCCTCCGCCTCCGCCTCGGTGAGAGGGGGGCCGCCACGCGGTATGCCGCTCGGCGACATCCGTGCACCTCCTGGTCCTCGGGGCCACGCGGGACCCGCCCGGTGAGTCGCTGCTTCCACCTAAAGCCACCACCGACCGGCGTGCAAGAGCGCCTTGCACGACCCCCACGCGCCCCTTGTGCCCCTGCTCGGCCGAAAATCCCCGCCGTCCCGGAAAACCCTTTGTCCCCACCGCAACGAAACGATCATCCTGAAGACATGAGTGCACGACTGCGCGCCATCGCGCGGCAGACCGAGGAGATCGTTGCCGAGGGCCACTACCGGGCCCCCGACGGCCGGACCGTCTCCCTCACCGAGGACCTGAAGGCCGCCCTGGCTGGAACCCGCCTCCACGGACCCGAGCCCCTCGCCGTCACGCCCGACACCGACCGGGCGCCCGCCCTCACCGTCACCCCCGAGAGCAGCCTGGCGGCGGCCCGCCGGATGACCGGGACCGACCCCACCCGCCCGGTCGCCGTCCTGAACTTCGCCTCGGCCCGCAACCCCGGCGGCGGCTACCTCAACGGCGCCCAGGCGCAGGAGGAGGCGCTCTGCCGGTCCTCCGCCCTCCACGCGACCCTGCTGCGCGCGCCCGACTACTACGCCCACCACCGGGAGGAGCGGGACGCCTTCTACACCGACCGGGTCATCCACTCGCCCCGGGTCCCGGTCTTCCGCGACGACCGGGGCGCACTGCTCGCCGAGCCCTTCACGGTCGGTTTCCTCACCTCTCCCGCGCCCAACGCGGGCGTGGTCCGCCGCCGCACCCCCGACCTCGCACACCGACTGCCCGCCGCGCTCGCGTCCCGCGCCGAGCGGGTCCTGGAGACGGCGGCAGTGGCCGGATACCGGCGGCTCGTCCTCGGCGCCTGGGGCTGCGGGGTGTTCCAGAACGACCCGGCGGACGTCGCCGGCGCGTTCAAGGCGCTGCTCACCGGCGACGGCCGGTTCGCCGGGCACTTCGAGGAGGTCGTCTTCGCCGTCCTCGACCGCTCCGCCGGCACGCCCACCCTCGCCGCCTTCCGGAAAGTTCTCGCGCACCCGCTCTGACGTGCGGCTCTCCTGCCCCCGTGCCAGGCTGAGCACATGCGGACCACCGTCCGACACTCGTCACGGGAGGCACGATCGTGGGCAAGAAACAGACCCGGACGAACCGGGGAGCCCGTACCGGCGGCCATGAGCACCGCACCGAAGCGGCGGCGAAGGAGAAGAGCGCGCCGACCCCCACGAGAGCGGCACCGATGCCCCTCGTCGAGCACGCGTCCCACCGCAAGGAACGCAGGTTCGGCCACAACTGAGGTCGAGCGGACGGCATGAAGGGGCCCGGTGCCATGACGGCACCGGGCCCTTTCACACGCGGTTCACCGCCCGTCGACGACCGGGATCTCCACGCTCTTCACCGGGATCTCCACGCTCTTCTCCGTGCGCTGCGCCGGCGGCACCGACAGCTCCGCCCCGCCCAGCTTTTCCTGCGCGGCCGGGCTCATCGTGGCGAGGAGCTGCCGGGCCAGGCCGAGACCCGTCCCGCCCATGGTCAGCGCCTTGGCGAAGACGTCCGCCATGCCGTCGGCGCCGTTGAGCAGCACCATCTGGTCGACGTTCCCGAAGGCGGAGGCACCCGCGGAGACGATCTCCGGCCACTTCTCGGCCAGCTGCTGTGCGACCACCGCCTCCTGGTTCTCCGCGAGCGCCGCCGCCCGCGCCTTGATGGCCTCGGCCTCGGCCAGGCCCTTCGCACGCGTGGCCTCGGCGATCGCGAGGCCCTTGGCGTGCTGCGCCGCCGCCTCCGCCTCACCGGTGAGCCGGGTCGCCGTCGCCTTGGCCGCGCTCGCCAGCTCCGTCTCCTTCGCCTCGGCCTCGGCGGCCGAGATCCGGGCGTCACGCTCGGCCGCGGCCAGCGTCCGGGTCTCGTACGCCATCGCGTCGGCCGGCTTGCGGACCTCCGCCTGGAGCTGCTGCTCCTTGCGATGTCCCTCCAGCTCGGCGACCCGGGTCTCCTGGACGACGACCTCCTGGCGCGAGGCGGCGTCGGCGAGCGGGCCGGCCTGCCGGGCCCGGGCGGAGGCCTGGTCCCGCTCGGCCTGGTAGCCCGCCTGGAGGATCTCGCTGTCGCGGGTCGCCTCCGACATGCGCGCCGCGGCCTGCTGCTCGGCCTCGGTCGCCCGCCGGTTCGCCTCCGCCTGCGCGATCCGCGCGTCCCGCTGGACGGCGGCCGCGTGCGGGGCGGCCAGGTTCTTGATGTACCCGGTGGGGTCCTCGATCTCGTGGATCTGCAGCGAGTCGACGATCAGACCGAGCTTCTCCATCTCCGTGCCACAGGCCGAACGCGCCTGCCCGGTCAGCTTCTCCCGGTCACGGATCATGTCCTCCACGGTCAACCCGCCGACGATGGCACGGAGATGACCGGCGAAGACGATGTGCACCCGCTCGCTCATCAGCTTCTGCTGGTCGAGGAAGCGGCGCGCGGCGTTGGCGATCGACACGAAGTCGTCACCGACCTTGAAGATCACCACACCGCGGACCTTGAGCGGAATGCCCTGGTGGGTGACGCACTCGACGGACAGCTGCGTCTCGTTGAGGTCCAGCGAGAGCTTCCGCACCGCCTGGACGCCGGGGAGCACGAGGGTGCCGCGGCCGGTGACGATGCGGAACCCCATGCCCGCGCCGAGGCCCTCGTTCTTGTGGTTGGAACCGGAGATGATCAGCGCCTCGTTGGGTTCCGCGACGCGCCACATCATTTTGAACACACCGATCAGAACGGCGAGCGCGCCGACGACGACGCCCGCCAGAATGCCGATGCCCATGGACAAGGTCCCCCTTCACCGGAGCCGAACGGATCCGGTGAAGGGAGTGTGCGCCCGTGACGGGCACGGCTCAACGGTTCGGTCAACTGTCGTACGCGGCTGTGACATAGACGGTGCGCGGAGGGAGATGTTCCATGACCATCACGACCGTGCCGACCTCGATCCGCTCCTTCGGCGAGGCGGGGTACGCGAGGAAGTGCTCGGCGCCGCCGCGGATCCGGACGATCACCTCGCCGACGAGGCCGGGGCCGACGGTGCCGGTCACACGGCCGAGCAGTCCCACCATCGAGCTGTCCATCGACGTGTCGTCCATGGCTGAACGGTACGTCAGATCCAGCCGTCCAGGGCGGACATGAACCCGTCGAAGTCGTCCCGGTGGATCGTGTGCCCCGCTCCCTTTACCGTACGGAGCTCGAATCCACGGGCCGCCAGCATCCGGGCGTGCTCCGGCCGGACCAGCGTGCTCGGATCGGCGAGGGTGACCAGGGAGGGCACCACGGGCCGGTCCGGCCACAGGTCGGCGCCCACGAACGCCGTGAGGCCGTGGGCGCTCCGCTCGTCCCAGTCCCGCACCGACGCCATCTCGACGTCGACGTCCTCGTCCGACCAGTGCGGGTTGAATCCCCTGATCTGCTCCCGGGACATCGACTTGCCCCGGACGAAGAGGTCGGCCCGGTAGCCGCAGGGACCGGCCGCCAGGTGCCAGGCCGGGTCGGAGTACACCGCCCGGGCCGGCGCCAGGCGCTCCACCGCCCGGGCCAGGACGAGCCCGCCGAGCGAGTGGCCGATCGCCAGCTCCGCGCCGGCCGGGAGGGACTCCACGAGGTCGTCGGCGTGGTCCTCCGGCCGGTACGCCTCCGGCCCCGCGGCCCGTTCGCTCGCCCCGTGCCCCCGCAGGTCCACGGCGACCACCCGGTAGCCGCGCTCGGCGAGCGCCGGTCCGACCCGGCGCCAGGTGCGGTGGTCGGCCATGATGCCGTGGACGAGCAGGGCCGTCCGGTCGCCGGACCCCCACGTGGTCGTGTGCAGGCGCACGGTGCCGCCTCTCCTGCGGTGTTCGGCGTGCGCCGATGGGGCGGCGCACGCCGCGGACGGTGCGCGGCCGACGGGGTCAGCGCACGCTGCGGATGGGGCGCACGGCCAGCGCGCCGAGTACCGACAGTACGGCCGCGACCAGGAAGAGCGCCGTGTATCCGCCACTCAGGGACACGACGAGCGAGGCCACGAAGGGGGCGACGATCTGCGGACCGGCGTTGGCGACGTTGAGGACGCCCATGTCCCGTGCCGCGTCCTCGGCCTTGGGCAGGACCATGGTCACCAGGGCGGTGTCGACGGCCATGTAGCAGCCGAAGCCCAGCCCGTTGACGACGGAGAAGGCCAGCATCGCGGTCCAGCTCGTCGAGAGGGCCGGGATGAGCAGCGCGAGGGCGGCGAGCGCCGCGGAGGCGCCCACGAAGAGCTTGCGGCGGTCGAACCGGTCCGAGAGCCAGCCGCCGAGGACGGTGGAGACGACCATGGCGACCGAGTTGACCGGCATGAGGATCGCCACGGCCTCCTCGGCACTCAGCCCGGCGGGCAGGTCGACGTGGTCCTTGAGGATGTACAGCTGGAAGCCGGCCACGGCGAAGTAGCCGAGGACGAGCAGGGCGCGGCCGATGAAGGCCCAGCGGAAGTCGTGGTCCTTCAGGGCGCTGCCGAAGGCCGCGATCTGCTCCTTGACCGGCATCGGGGCCTTGGGAGGCATGCGCTCCTCGCGGGCGCAGGCGGTGAACAGCACGGCGGTGGCGGCGACGATCGCGCCGAAGACGAGGTAGCCGGTGCGGTAGTGCTCGGAGAAGGCCGCGCCGACGAGGGCGCCGATCGTGGAGCCGACGGGAAGGCCGAGACCGACGGCGGCCGAGGCCTTGCCCCGCGCGGCCAGGGGCACCCGGTCGGGGACGACGGAGGTGAGGGCCGCCTGGTAGATGTTCATGACGGCCTGGCCCAGACACCAGGCGATGGTGACCAGCAGGATCGTGTGGACGCTGCCGAGGAGCAGCATCACCGGGAGGGCGAGCAGGCCGCCGGCGAGGATCCAGGGGTTGCGGCGGCCCGAGCGGTCCGAGAGGGCACCCGCGACCGGGTTGAAGACGGTGGCGAAGATCGCGGATATGCCGGAGACGAGGCCGAAGTTCGCCACCTTGTCCGCGGGGTCGATGGCCTCGATCTGGAGCGCGAGCAGCATGCCGGGGACGCCGATGTACAGGGCGTACATCGCGGTGTTGCCGGTGAGCAGCAGGGGCAGCAGGCCGCGCGTCGGCCGGGGGGCCGTGAGGCCGTCGGGGACGCCCGTGCCGGCGGTCGGGTCGGTGGCGGGTCGGGCGGCGCCGGTGTCCGCGGAGTGGGTGGCGCCCGTGTCGGGGCCGGTCCCGGGGGAGGAAAGGGCCACTGTGCCCTCCTGAGGAGATCGCCCGATGCGGGGGCGAGAAGCGGATGGAAGGGTAGGGTTACACGTGTCAGTGACACGTGTGGGCACTGTGTAGCACCCAAATCCGGCCATCCGCCAGACCCTGCGCCGGATCGTTCTGGAAAGATGCCGGATCGATGAGCCAGCCAACCGAACACTCCCCCGAACGCCCCTCCGGGCGAGCGGTCCCCACCAGCGCCGATGTCGCGCGCCTCGCGGGCGTCTCCCGGGCCACCGTCTCGTACGTCCTGAACAACACCTCGGCCGTCCGCATCAGCGAGCCCACCCGGCAGCGGGTGCGCGAGGCGGCCGAGGAGCTGGGCTACGTGCCGCACGCCGCCGCCCGCAGCCTGCGCGCGGGTCACAGCCGCATGGTGCTGATCCCGAGCTCCCACGTCCCCGTCGGGCCGCTCTACAGCCAGTTCTTCCACGACTTCCAGTGGGCCCTGCGCCGCCTCGACTACACGGTCGTGCAGTACGGCAGCGTCGGCCTGGAGGGCGAGGAGGCCGCCCGCGCCTGGGCCGAGCTGCGGCCGGTGGCCGTGGTCTCCCTCGGCGAGGTCGAGCTCACCGGGCAGGGCGTCGAGGTCCTCAAGCGGTCCGGGGCCCGGGCCGTGATCACCCTCGGCACCCAGCGCGTGGAGGGCACCCACGCCCTCGTCCTGGAGCAGGGGCGGGTCGGCGAGGTGGCCACCGAGCACCTCCTGGAGACAGGCCGACGCCGGATCGGCGTCGTCGTGCCCGAGGAGCCGGGCCTCGCGATGTTCTCCGGACCCCGCCTCGACGGCGCGCGCCGTGCCGCCGAGGGCGCCGGCGCCACCGTCGTACCCCTGCCGCTGCGGTACGAGGAGGAGTCGGCGGCCGAGCTCGCCGCACGGTGGCGCGGGCTCGGGCTCGACGGCGTCTTCGCGTACAACGACGAGTACGCCATGCTCCTGATGCGCGCGCTCCAGGACGCCGGGATCTCCGTACCGGGGGAGACCGCGGTGGTCGGCGCGGACGATCTGCTCCTCGGACGGCTGCTGCGGCCCCGGCTCAGCACCGTACGGATCGACATGGTGCTCGGCCGCGAGCTGGCGGAACTGGTCGACCGCGCCGTACGGGAACCGGACGCCCCGGCGGTCTCCCGCTCCCTGCTGGACTCACGGGTCGTGCGACGGGAGTCGAGCTGAGGCCCCTGGCGCCCGGGGGGAGGTGGCGTCGGGCGGGCATGAGCCGGCCCCTGGCGGTCGGCGGGGAGGGGACCGGGCCCCTTGGCGTCCGGGGGCGAGTCGAGCCGCCGCCCTCCAGGGGTGTCGTCCGGCGCGAGTCCGGCCCAGCGCTTAGCTTCGGTGCATGAGCACTGTTCCGAAGCGGTTCGAGATCCTTCTGGTGCCCGAGCACGTCGAGGACCGCGGCGGCGCCGCCGTCGCGGACAGCGCCGTCCGCTCGGCCGTCGTCGAGGCCACCGGACGGCACGGCGAGTCGGGCTATCCGATCTACGAGGGACACGGCATCCGGGCCGACATCGACCCCGAGACGCGCACGGTCGAGGCGCTGCTCGTCGACGGCAGCGAGCTCGACTACGGCCTCACGGCGCTGGTCCGCCCCGCCGCACGTGGCTGAGCCGTGACGTCCTCCCCGGTGTGACCCGAATCGGCCCGTTGACAGCGAGGCCCAACGGGCAGAGACTCTGCGCGCCCAAGGGGGCGAAGATTGCTTCACCAGGCGAACAGAGCCGTTCGCAGGTCACGTGGGAGAGAGAACCGATGAGCATCCGCGACGTCTACATCGTCGACGCCGTCCGCACCCCGATCGGGAAGTTCGGGGGCGCCCTCGCCTCCGTGCGCCCCGACGACCTCGCGGCCCATGTCGTCCGCGCGCTCGTCGACCGTTCGCCCGCGCTCGACCCCGCGCGCGTGGACGACGTCTACTTCGGCGACGCCAACGGCGCGGGCGAGGACAACCGCGACGTCGCCCGCATGGCCGTCCTCCTCGCCGGACTGCCCGTCACCGTCCCCGGCGTCACCGTCAACCGCCTCTGCGGCTCCGGCCTGGAGGCCGTCATACAGGCCGCCCGCGCCATCGCCCTCGGCGACGCCTCCGTGGCGATCGCGGGCGGCGTCGAGTCGATGTCCCGCGCCCCCTGGGTCCTGCAGAAGCCCGAGCGGGCCTTCCCCGCCGGCCACCAGCAGCTCCACTCCACGACCCTCGGCTGGCGCATGACGAACCCGAGGATGCCCGCCGAGTGGACGGTCGCGCTGGGCGAGGGCGCGGAGCTCGTCGCCGACAAGCACGGCATCACCCGCGAGCAGCAGGACGCCTTCGCCCTCGCCAGCCACCGCAAGGCGGCCGAGGCCTGGGCGAAGGGGCTGTACGACGACGAGGTCGTCCCCTACCCCGGGGCGGAGCTGACCCGCGACGAGTGCATCCGCGACAACACGTCCATGGAGGCCCTCGCCAAGCTGAAGCCCGCCTTCCGCCCCGAGGGCGGCACGGTCACGCCGGGCAACTCCTCGCCGCTCAACGACGGCGCGGCGGCGCTGCTCCTCGTCGACGAGGACGGGCTGCGCGAGACCGGCCGGGAACCCCTCGCCCGGATCCGCACCTCCGCGGTCACCGGGATCGAGCCCCAGCTCTTCGGCCTCGGCCCGGTCGCGGCGGTCCGCCGGGCCCTGGAGAAGGCCGGGCGCTCCTTCGCGGACCTGACGACCTTCGAGCTCAACGAGGCCTTCGCGGCCCAGTCGCTCGGCTGCCTTGCCGAATGGCCGGAACTCGACCCCGAGATCGTGAATCCTCGCGGCGGAGCGGTCGCGATCGGGCACCCGCTGGGTGCGTCCGGCGCCCGGCTGGCCGGCTCGGTGGCTCACCAGCTCGCCGCGGCCGGCTCCGGCACGGGCCTCGCGGCGCTCTGCATCGGCGTCGGCCAGGGCCTCGCGCTGGTCCTGGAGCGCTGACCGGCCCGCGGCCCGCGCACAGCACGCGAGAGGGGTACGGGAGAGCCTCCCGTACCCCTCTCGCTGTGGGTCACTTCTGCTGCGCGTCCGCGATGGACTTGCGGACCTCGTCCATGTCCAACTGCCGCGCCTGCCCGATGACGTCCTCGAGCGCGGTCTCCGGCAGCGCGCCGGGCTGCGCGAACACGGCCACGTTGTCGCGGACGATCATCAGGGTCGGGATCGAGCGGATCTCGAACGCGGCCGCCAGCTCCTGCTGCGCCTCGGTGTCCACCTTGGCGAAGACGAGGTCCTGGTGCCGCTCGGACGCCGCCTCGAAGACCGGGGCGAACTGACGGCAGGGACCGCACCACGAGGCCCAGAAATCGATGAGGACGAACTCGTTCCCGCTCACGATCTCGTCGAAGTTGTCCTTGGTGAGCGTTACGGTGCTCATGCTGCCTACCTTTCGGGGCTCCTGGCGGTGTCCTCACGGTCCCCTGGGGACTCGCCCGGCACAACGGCGTATCGAGCCGCGCTATTCCGTGCCTCCGGCACCAGACTGGGACCCATGACACGAACGGTGGAAGACGAGCACACCTACGACGTCGTGGTGATCGGCGCGGGTCCGGTCGGCGAGAACGTCGTCGATCGCGTGCGGGCCGGCGGCCTCACCGCGGCGATCGTCGAGAGCGAGCTGATCGGCGGCGAGTGCTCCTACTGGGCGTGCATGCCCAGCAAGGCGCTGCTCCGCCCCGCGATCGCCCGCTCCGACGCGCGCAAGGTCGCCGGTCTGCGCGAGTCGGTCTACGGCCCTCTGGACGCGATGGAGGTCCTCGCCCACCGGGACAGGGTCGTCGGGCACTGGAAGGACGAGGGCCAGCTGGACTGGCTGGACTCCGTGGGCGTCCGGGTCTTCCGGGGCCACGGGCGGCTCCTCGGACCGCGCCGGGTCGAGGTCGCGGGCCCCGAGGGCGAGCGTCACGTGCTCACCGCCCGGCACGCGGTCGCCGTCTGCACCGGCACCCGCGCCCTCCTGCCGGAGCTGCCGGGACTGCCCGGGGCGCATCCCTGGACCAGCCGGGAGGCGACCAGCTCCGACCGGGTGCCCGAGCGGCTCGTCGTGGTCGGCGGGGGAGTGGTGGGCGTGGAGATGGCCACCGCCTGGCAGGCCCTCGGGTCGAAGGTGACCCTGCTCGTACGGGGCGGGGGGCTGCTGCCGCGCATGGAGTCGTTCCTCGGCGAGCACGTGGCCGCCGCGCTCGGCACGCGCGGTGCGGACGTCCGTACGGGCGTGACGGTGAGCGCGGTGGTGCGCGACGGGGGCAGCGGACCGGTCACCGTGGTCCTGGAGGGCGGCGACCACGTGGAGGGCGACGAGGTGCTCTTCGCGACCGGCCGGAAGCCGCGCACCGAGGACATCGGCCTGGAGACGGTCGGACTGACGCCGGGCTCCTGGCTCGACGTCGACGACACCCTGCGGGTCACCGGGAGCGACTGGCTCTACGCCGTCGGCGACGTCAACCACCGTGCGCTCATGACCCATCAGGGCAAGTACCAGGCCCGCATCGCGGGTGCCGCGATCGCCGCCCGCGCGCGGGGCGACGCCTCCCTGGACACCGGGCGGTGGGGCGCGCACGCGGCCACCGCCGACCACGCGGCGGTGCCGCAGGTCGTGTTCAGCGACCCGGAGGCGGCCTCCGTCGGGCTCACCCTCGCCGAGGCGGAGCGCGCCGGGCACCGGGTCCGGGCCGTGGACCTCGACATGCGGTCCGTCGCCGGGGCCGGACTCTACGCCCAGGGGTACAAGGGGCACGCGCGCATGGTCGTCGACCTGGACCGGGAGGTGGTGCTCGGCGCCGCCTTCGTGGGGCCCGGCATCGGGGAGCTCCTCCACTCGGCGACCGTCGCCGTCACGGGCGAGGTGCCCATCGCCCGCCTGTGGCACGCCGTCCCCGCGTACCCGACGCTGAGCGAGGCGTGGCTGCGCCTCCTGGAGGCCTACCGGGGCTGACGCACCGTCACCGTCCCTTGCCCGCCTGAAGGGTACGGGGGGACCAGGGCGCGCGCCGCCGAGCGCGCGGCCTCGAGGGCGGGCCGGGGGTCCCGGCCCGGCTCCTGGCCGAGGACCACCCGGGTGCTCAACCCGTCGAGGAGGGCCAGGAGTTCGGAGGCGCGGGCGGCGGCGTCCAGCGGGGCGAAACGCCGCCGCGCCGCGCCCGCCGCGAGCAGGGCCTCCAGGTCCTCCTGCCAGCCCGTGTCCAGTTCGGCCTGCGCCTCGCGCAGTGCCGTGTTGCCGGGGGTGCGGGCCCAGAGCTCGATCCACAGGGTCCAGCGCGGATCGCGCGGGCCGCGCGGGAGGTAGAGCCGCAGGAAGAGGTCGAGCTTGCGCTCGGCCGTGATCCGCCGGGCGAGGAGCGCGCGCCGCTCCTCGGCGAGCGCGGCCTCGCTCCACCGGAGGGCGGCGAGCAGCAGCAGGTCCTTGCTGCCGAAGTAGTACAGGATGTGGCCGCCGCTGGTGCCGAGCCGCTCGGCGAGCGCCGACATGGTGAGGGAGGCGAGGCCGTCCTCGGCGATCGCCGCCATGGCCTCCTCCAGCATCCGCTCCTGGGTGACGTTCCCGTCCCGCCGTCGTGCCGCGCCTGCCACCGCCGCCGTCCCGTCCTGCCGTTCCACCACGTCCCGTGTCCGGGGTCGACCTTAACCGCAACCTCCGGAGGTCTTGACGTGGCCTGAACCCTCACGCATCTTGAATGCCGTTCTAAAACTTAGAACGGCATTCAAGATGTCATCAGGACAGGAGTGCGATGTGCTCGAACGCGAGACGGCGCCCGTGACCACGGGCCGGACAGCCACCGACGAGGTCTTCCAGGTCGAGGAACACGGGATCGACCCCATCCCCGACGCCGAACGCCACGGCGGGGCCAAGGACGTCTTCTGGCTCTGGTTCGGCTCGAACCTCACCTTCACCTACGTCATCAACGGCGCCCTCGCCGTCGCCTTCGGGCTCTCCTTCTGGCAGGCCACCGCCGTCGTCGTGCTCGGCGGCCTCTCCTTCCTCGCCATCGGCGCGGCCGGCCTCAGCGGCGTGCGCACCGGCACCGCCACCCTCGTCATCTCCCGCGCGGCCTTCGGCCGCCGCGGCAACTGGCCCGCCGGCCTGCTGAACTGGATCGTCAGCATCGGCTACACCATCGTCAACACCGTGGTCGGCACCCTCGCCCTCGAAGCCTTCTTCGCCGACCTCGGCTGGAACGGCGGACACACCGCCCGCGCCCTCGCGCTCGCCGTCACCCTCGCCCTGACCTTCGCCGTCGCCCTCTGGGGCCACGCCACCGTCCAGTTCGCCGAGCGCTGGATGGCGTACGTCCTCGCCGCCGGCTTCGCCGCCCTGCTCGTCCTCGTCCTGCCCGGCGCCGACACCTCCGCCCCCGCCGCCGCGCCCGGCGCCTCCGGCTGGAGCCTCGCCTTCGTCGTCATGCTCGCCGGCCCCTTCTCGTACCTCCCCATGCCCGCCGACTACACCCGCTACCTCCCCCGCACCACCAGCCTCAAGGCCGTCACCTGGAGCGGCGCCCTCGGCGGCTTCGTCTCCTCCGTCGCGCTCGGCGTCGCAGGGGTCGCCGCCGCGACCCAGGCCGACATGACCGACGCCGTCGCGGGCACCGAGAGCCTCCTCCCCGGCTGGTTCCAGCCCCTCTTCCTCGCCCTGGTGCTCGGCGGCTCCGTCACCAACTCGATCATCACGCTCTACTCGTCGAGCCTGAACCTCCAGGTCCTCGGCATCCCCTGGAGCCGGGCCCGCGCCATCGTCATCAGCGCGGCCGTCACCGCCGTCGGCTCCCTCGGCGCCCTCTTCCTCACCGACTTCACCACCTCCCTCCTCTCCTTCCTCTCCCTCCTGATCATCGTCTTCGCCCCCTGGGGCGGGGTCTTCCTCGCCGACATGGTGCTCCGCCGCTGCACCTACGACTCCGCCGCCCTGCACGCGGACACCGGCGGCGCCTACTGGTACCGCTCCGGCTGGCACCCGGCCGGGATGACCGCCCTCCTCGCCGGCCTCCTCTTCTCCGCGCTCACCTGCGACTCCGAGCTGTGGACCGGCCCCCTCGTCGCCCCGCTCGGCGGAGCCGACCTCACGCTCCTCGGCGCCGCCGTCTCCGCCCTGGTGTACGTGCTCCTCGCCCGCCGCACCGTGACCCCCGTCCAGTAACCGCCCCCTGCCCAGTAGCCGCCCTCCCGTACGACACGGAGCCCCACCCATGAACCGCACCGCCCCCGCCGACCTCGTCCTCACCGGGGCCCGCATCCACACCGTCGACCCGGCGCTCCCCGAGGCCCAGGCCCTCGCCGTCCGCGCCGGACGCGTCGTCTGGATCGGCGCCGCCGCCGAAGCGGCCGACTGGACGGGCCCCGACACCCGGATCCTCGACGCCGGCGGGCGACTCGTCCTGCCCGGCTTCGTCGACGCCCACAACCACGTCCGCCTCGGCTCCGACGACGCCTGCGTCCAGCTCGCCGGAGCCCGCACGCTCGACGAGATCCACCGGCGCATCCGCACCTGGCACGCCGCCCACCCGGACGCCGGGTGGATCGAGGCCGAGGCCTTCGACTACTCCGCGATCCCCGACGGACGGATGCCCACCGCCGCCGCCCTCGACCCGGCCACCGGTGACACCCCCGCCCTCGTCCTCAGCTACGACGTCCACACCGCCTGGCTCAACACCGCCGCCCTCCGCCGCCTCGGCGTCGACCGCGACCACACCGAGCTGCCCTTCGGACGGGCCGTCACCGACCCCGCCACCGGCGAACCCACGGGATTCGTCAAGGACTTCGCAGTCAAGGGTCTCTCCCGCGAAGGCCACCGCGCCCTGCGCGAGCTCGGCCTCCCCTGGGCCTCGCCCGACCGGCAGTACGGACGGCTCGCCAAGAGCCTGGACGACGCCATCGGCTACGGCATCACCACCGTCGTCGAACCGCAGAACTCCCTCGACGACCTCGCCCTCTTCGAGCGCGCCCGCGCCGAGGGCCGGCTCCGCTCCCGGATCGTCGCCGCGCTCTTCCATCCGCGCGGCACCACCGAAGCGGATCTGGACGACTTCGAGACGGCGGCCGACGAGTACGCCGACGACCGGCTGCGGGTCGGACCGCTCAAGCTGTACATCGACGACGTCGTCGAACCCCGCACCGCCGCCCTCCTGGAGCCGTACGCCGGCTGCTCCCACCACCGCGGCGACACCTTCTACCCGCCCGAGGAGTTCGCCGAGCTGCTCACCCGGCTCGACGCACGCGGCTTCCAGTGCTTCGTCCACGCCACCGGAGACCGGGGCATCCGCACCGTCCTCGACGCCGTCGAGCGGGCCCGCGCCGTCAACGGGCCGCGCGACGCCCGCCACCAGGTCGTCCACGTCGAGTGCCTCGACCCGGCCGACACCCCGCGCTTCGCCGAGCTCGGCGTCGTCGCCTGCATGCAGCCCCGGCACGCCGCCCCCGACATCGCCGGACCCGGCCAGGACTGGGCTGAGAACGTCGGCCCCGAGCGCTGGCACAAGGCCTGGCCGCTGCGCAGCCTGCACGCGGCCGGTGCGGTCCTCGCCCTCTCCAGCGACTGGAACGTCGCCGAGATGGACCCCATGGTCGGCATCCACGCGGCCGTCACCCGCCGGCCGCCCGGCGGCGGAGAGGCCTGGACGGCCGGCGAGACGATCGACGTCGCCACCGCCGTCGAGGGCTACACGATGGGCTCGGCCTACGCCAACTTCCTGGAGCACGAGCGCGGCTCGCTGACGGTGGGCAAGCTCGCCGACTTCGTCGTCCTCTCCCGCGACATCCTCCGCATCGCCCCCGAGGAGATCCCGGGCACGGTGGCGGAGACGGTCGTGGTGGGCGGAGAGGTGGTCGTGGACCGGAGGCAGGAGGTGTGACGGATCCGGGCTCGACGGTCGGCGACCGGGGGCGAGACGGGATCCGGCCCGGCGTGACGGATCCCGTTGTCCCGTCTCACTGAACCTTGAGCGATCTCGACGGACTTCGACCGGGCGCACCACGGGCCGGCCCCGTGGGGCCGGGAGTCGGGGCGAGTGGTTTCAGGCGCTCGCGGTGGGCCGGCATGCGGCCGGTGTCCGAGGCGCGTTCGGGATCGGCCCATGTCGGTTGGCACGTCGGGTCCTTGTGCCCGGTAGCAGGATGGCGCACTGTTGCCGCTGTGGGTGTCGGATGAGCGGGGCGTCCGGGACGGGGGCTCCGGAGGGGGAGGGACGTATGAACAGGCGTGATCTTGTGGCTTTAGTAGGTCGCCGGGCAGCGCTGCGGTACTTGCTGGCCGGGATCGCTGCTTCCGCCGTGTCAGGGTGCGGGAGCCCGGTGGAGAAGGCGATCACGGCGTACGCCAGGGGTTCCTGGAGGTTCACGACCAACACGGACATCGACGGGGTGCTGACCATCACCGGCGACGGGACGTGGTCGGAGACCCGGTTGGGTCTCTCGGGCCGGTGGGAGTACGACCCCTCTCGCCTCACGATCATCATGGACGGCGTCGACAGCGAGAACGCGGTTCACCACCCGTACCGCATCCCGTCGGTTCCTGAGCCGGCTGAGGATGCCCTTTCGCGGGAGTACTCCATGAACGGCGGCTGGTCGTCGAGCCTCGGCAACAAGGTGAAGGTACGCAGGGACAAGGACGCCGTGGTCCTGGAGTTCGAGGACTTCTCGGACGGGAGCGAGGGCTCTCCCGAGCACGTCGAGTCCCTGATCTTCACCCTTACCCGCCTGGAAGGCTCGTCCTGACCCCGGCATGAGCGGCGAGGCCGCCGCCGGTGAGACCGGCGACGCCCACGGGGTGCCGACGGCAACGTCGGCACCCTGCCGCCGACCGCCTTTCTCCAGCAACGCCCGCACCCGGCGCCTTCCTGGGACGATTCCGTGCCACCGCATCGCCCGACTGCGGCGCGACCGGTCAGGGTTCCGTGAGATCGGTCGAGGTTCCGGGAGGCGGGACACCCGCCCGGCGTGACGGATCCCGCCCCTCGGCCGGCGGCCGAAAGTACGGAAGGCGCGGGGCGCGACGGCGGGGGCGGCCCGTCCGAGGAGGGACGGGCCGCCCGGCGCCGGGCGGGGTCAGAGGCGGTCGAGGATCTTCCGCAGCTGGTCGACCTCGGCGGACTGGGTCCGCACGACGTCGTCGGCGAGCTTCCTGGCCGTGGCGTTGGCGCCGTCCTTCTGCTCGTCCTTCGCCATGGCGACGGCGCCGTCGTGGTGGGCGATCATCAGCTCCGCGAACTTCCGGTCGAAGGCCTTGCCCTTCGTGGCGGCCAGGTCCTTCATGTCCTGGTCGGACATCATCCCGGACATGCCGTGTCCGGAGCCGTGGCCGGCGGACTCCGGCTCGCCCCAGCCCTTCAGCCAGGCCTTCATCTTCCGGATCTCCGGGCCCTGGGCCTGCTCGATCGCGGCGACCAGCTTCTTGACCTCGGGGTCCTCGGCCCGGCCGTCGGCGAGCTCCGCCATCTCCAGGGCCTGCTCGTGGTGGGGGATCATCATCTGCGCGAACATGACGTCCGCGTCGTTGAAGTCCCCGGGAGCGGAGTCCGCGCCGGCGGCGGGAGCGGAGGCGGTGGCGGAAGGCGTGACGGAGGACGTGGCGGACGCACCGCCGTGGTCCGTCCCGCTCGTGCCGTCGCCGGTGCCGCAGGCGGTCAGGAGCAGTCCGGCTCCGGCGAGCGCCCCGACCAGGGCGAGCTTGCGGGTGGTGCGGTGCGTGAAGGCGCGCATGGGGATACCTCGTGTGCTGTGTGTACGTACAGGCGGAAAAGGGAACGACCGGCGGCGCGTGGGGGCAGCGTGGAGCGGCCCGGGCGCGTGGGGTTCGGTCTAGATCCGCAGGACGGACAGCTGGGCGAGGTCAGGGGGCCGTGGGGGAGGGGCGTGCGGCCCGATGGCGCGGACGAGCCGTGCGAGGGAGAGGGTGAGCCGGTCGGGGCGGCGTCCGAGCGCGGCCCGGACGAGTCCCGCGAGCAGCCAGGCGCCGAGGACGGCCACGCAGAGGGTGGTCATGTCCCTCCCCGTACCCGGTCCGTGCCGGGCGTCGGAGTCCCCTCCGGCGTGCGGTGCGCCGTCGTGCGACGCGGGGGCGTACGCGGGGGAGCCGTGGTGCGAGACGGACGCGGCATGCGTGCCTGTGTCCATGCCTCCGCCGGAGCCCTCGGGGTGGCCGACGGCGTGCATCAGGAAGACCCCGAGCGCGAGCACGACGACGAGCAGGAGGCGCCCGAGGGCACCTCCCGCTCGCTCACCGCGTTCCGCTCGGTGTGTACGCACAGCCAGGACCTCCTGGCGGCGAATATACCGTGTGGGGGTATCGGTCGCGCGTCAGGACAGGGTCTCGCCCGTCATGGCGGCGGCCATCCGCAGGTGCGGCGCGGCCTCGTCCGGGCGGCCCTGGCGCTCCAGGGTGCGCCCGAGCATCAGGTGGGCGTAGTGCTCGACCGGGTCGCGCTCCAGGACGGTGCGCAGCTCGGTCTCGGCGCGGGAGAGCTGCGCGGAGTGGTAGTAGGCCCGGGCGAGGAGGAGCCGCTGGGCCGTCTGCTCCGGGTGCTCGGCGACGAGGCCGCGCAGGATGCGGACGGCGGTTCCGTACTCCTTCGCGTCGAAGAACAGCTGCGCCCGTTCCCAGCGTTCCCCGGCCGTACCGAACTCGTAGTACGTGTCGCTCACTTGCGCTCCCTTTCCAGAGCTTCGGATCTGCCACCCTGGTAGGTGGTCGACCACGTCAACACCGCCGGTTAGTTGAACATTCCACCAAGGATGGGTTGAGCGCCATGAGCAATCTCGATCGTCAGGCCACTCTGTCCGTGTGCGGCGGTCGCGGCTTCGTCGTCGCCGAACCGGTGCGGGAGCTGCTCAGTCCCCGCCGCGTCCGGCTCGGCGAGTCGACCGAGGTCCGCAGACTGCTTCCGAACCTCGGCCGGCGCATGGTCGGCGCCTGGGCCTTCGTCGACCACTACGGCCCCGACGACATCGCCGACGAGCCCGGCATGCAGGTCCCCCCGCACCCGCACATGGGCCTGCAGACCGTCAGCTGGCTCCACGAGGGCGAGGTGCTCCACCGCGACTCCACCGGCAGCCTGCAGACCATCCGCCCCCGCGAACTGGGCCTCATGACCTCGGGCCGGGCGATCTCCCACTCGGAGGAGAGCCCCCGGCCGCACGCCCGCTTCCTGCACGGCGCACAGCTCTGGGTCGCCCTCCCCGACGCCCACCGGCACGTGGAGCCGCACTTCCAGCACCACGCCGACCTGCCCCGGATCGCCGCGCCCGGCCTCACCGCCACGGTGATCCTCGGCGCCCTCGACGGCGCCGCCTCGCCGGGCACCACGTACACCCCGCTCGTCGGCGCGGACCTCGCCCTCGAGGCGGGCGCCGAGACGAGCCTGCCCCTGGAGCCCGACTTCGAGTACGCGGTCCTCGGCATGTCCGGCGAGGCCCACGTCGACGGCGTCCCCGTCCTGCCCGGCTCCATGCTCTACCTCGGCTGCGGCCGCACGGAACTCCCCCTCCGCGCCGACTCCGACGCGGGCCTGATGCTCCTCGGCGGGGAACCCTTCGAGGAGGAGATCGTGATGTGGTGGAACTTCGTCGGCCGATCCGGTGACGAGATCGTACGGGCGCGAAACGATTGGGAGAAAGGCTCGCGGTTCGGCGAGGTGCATGGCTACGACGGCGCCCGGCTGACCGCCCCGGAACTGCCCGCCACCCCGCTGAAGCCGCGCGGACGAGTGCGCTGACCTGGGTAAACGTGTGACCTGGCGGGTCGGGTGCCTACTCGTGACCGCCATGCCAGGCCCCCCGATCCGCTGCCGGTCCTGTGGCCGAGGGGCGGGGTCCACTGGGCTCGCGGGGGAGCGTGTCGAGTCTCGTCTCAAGTCATGTGTGACAGGGTTCGATCGGATCGATGCTGACCTTTTGCCGACTTACCTGACTTGTAGTCAGGTAGTGAGTCTCGCTGCTGCCGTTGTAGATAGGGGGCGGAGTGGCGGGAAGCGCCGACTTCAGAGAGGCCGTGGCGTACGCGACGGCTTTGCTGAGGTGATGTGAGGGGCAAAGCAGTGCTCTCATAGTGGTGCTCCCGGTCACTACGGTCTGGCGGCCGATGCGAGACGTCCGGCACCGCTGAGGAATTTTCGTCCAGAGCCTGCCTGACAAATGATCATCCGACGGGTTCTCGCAGCCGCAAGATCAGAGCTGCTTTGACAATCCCAGCCCGGAGCGATTGCGAGCCTGTCGAACCTCGTTGCGATCGCACGGAACTGCTTGAGGCGGGCGAAGCGTCGTTCGACTACGTTGCGGGCGCGTTGGATGTTCAAGTCCAAGATCTGACTATTCGGCGTTGCCGCAGGTCAGGGGCATCATGTGCCCCCCGCAGGTCAGCAAACGGTCAGCATGCGTCCCGGACGTGTCCCCGCTTGCCGACCTGCGACCGACAGAGCGGCGCCTGAGCAGGTTCTTGGGCTGGAACGGATGGTGCGTACATGGCCCGACAGCTCGCCCGCGGCATGGGGTCCTTCTTCAAGGACTGCGGCTGCACGAAGCCCACCCGCTGCCCCCACCCGTACTCGATCCGCTTCCGTGACGCGCTGGGCAAGCAGCGCGAGGAGTCCGGATGCGGCACGCGGGACGAGGCGATCGAGCGACTGTCGATCGTGGACGGCACCGCTGCTCCGAAGGCGTGCTCCAGGGACGTGAGCCTGCATGCGGGCGTTGCAGAACGTGGTGCTGTAGGGACGGGCCGTCGTCCGCGGCGGTGACCAGTCACCTGCTCAGGGTTGTGGCCCTGCAGCTGACGCAGGCGAGGCCACTCGACCGGCCGTAACGGTGGATCGGCTCCGCGTAGAGCGTGCACGGCCCGATCTCCCATACCGGGCAGCCCAGTTCGTCTGCGATGACCGCGCGCTCGCGGGTGGACAGGCGGCGCATCTGCACCGGCCGGCTGGGGGGCTCGGTAGGGCTGATCGGGGGCGGTGTCGAAGGTGTGGGGGCCCGTAGCGGACATCAGGTCCCGCCGGGGTCGTGGGTCGCTGAAGTACCGGCGGTCCTGGTTGCCGTAGCGGCAGGAGCTGTCGAGTTCCTCTTCGGTGTAGGTGACCGGCTCGTCATCCGCCGGCAGGTCCTCCGGCTCGCCTTCGCCGTGGTCGGTGAGGTCGCGCCACCGCTGCACGTCTTCGGCAAGCGCCCAGAGGTAGGAGGCGCGCCTTGGGTCCTGGGTGTTGCGGACCCGCACGGCTACGTGTTCGCCGTCGGCACTGGTGACGACGAGTTCATCCAGAGCGGTGGCGCGTTCCTGCGGGACGCAGAGGGCGGGCAGGAACCAGCCGCTGTGGAACTTGCCGCAGTGGGAACCCGTTTCAGGGCAGGATCGCTCGCTGCTCGCGGTGCACTTCCAGATCTGGAGGTGCCGCACACCACCTCGGACGATCATCGCCAGGGGCGAGACGATGCGCTGCCAGGGCACGTCGTCGACCCTCGTCCATGGTGCGCGATCGATGATCTCCGACGACGCGTCGCCGGTCACCCAGAGGGGCGCTATGCCGTTCTCCCGGGCTCGCCCGGAGCGCCGCCGCACTCGGCTCGCACTGATGGGGGAGTACTGTGCCTCCCACCCCACCCGTCCGCCGGCACCCGACATCAGGACGTCGGTGACGATCCGGCCGTCCGACGACCGAGCCTCCACCTGGACGTCAAGTCCGTGACAGAAGGCGGAGCGGGCTATGCGCTCCTTCATGGCCTTGTGCTTGTCGCTTTCCTCGGGCGTCGCGGCGTGCGTCAGCGGTAAGTGTGCGGCCACCCACACGACACGGCCGGCGCGGCGCTGCCGACGCACGAACATCCACGGCGTCTTGTGTCCACGCAGCGGATCCCGTTGTCCTGGCACGGCCAAGGGCGTGTCTTCCTGAAGACATGGGGCTGTGGCCGCGCTGATCGGCCGGAACTTCCACTCCCGCAGACCACACCACGCCCTAGAGGGTGTCTTTCCGATCATCGGATCGTTGGTCTGATGGTGAGGGATGGGGAGATTTCTGACGCCGCATGGGCGGTGATCGCACCACTGCTGCCGCCCGTGGGCCGGGCTCGTGGCCGGTGGCGGGATCACCGTCAGGTCCTTGAGGGCATCGTGTTCAAGTTCCGTACCGGCTTGCCCTGGAGGGACCTGCCCGAGCGGTTCGGCCCGTGGCAGACCGTCCACGGGCGGTTCGCCCGCTGGGCCGCCGACGGCACTTTCGACCGTCTGCTGTCAGCGGCCCAGTCCCGGGCGGAGGTGGACTGGCTGGTCGCGATCGACTCCACGATCGTGCGGGCCCATCAGCACGCGGCCGCCAAAGGGGGCTCGAAGAACGCGGCCTCGGACGCTCGCGCGGTGGACTGACCAGCAAAATCCACCTCGCCTGCGACGGACAGGGCAGGCCGCTGGCCTTCCTGGTCACCGCGGGCAACCGCAACGACTGCACCCAGGCGAAGACCGTCATCGGCAAGATCCGCGTCCCGGGGCCAGGCCCTGGACGGCCCCGGACCCGGCCTGAGCACGTGGTCGCGGACAAGGGCTATTCGGCCCGCACCTTCCGGGCCTGTCTTCGCCGGCGCGGGATCAAGGCCACCATCCCCGA
>NZ_JBEXSZ010000056.1:0-46559 GCF_040613865.1 Streptomyces sp. NPDC006197
ACCGCGCCGAAGCCGCGCATGGCGCCGCAGGGCGGGTTGTTGGTGTAGAGGCCGATCGCCTCGATCTCGACCGCGTCTACGGCAGTGCGGTCAGCGTGATCGAGCCGTCCTCGGCGCGCTCCACCCGCAGCCGGGTGAGGTCGGCGACGTGCACGTCCGGCGCGAAGGCCGCCGCGCGCGGACCCACGCCCACGACCCGCATGCCGGCCGCGCGGCCCGCCTGGATGCCCGCCTCGGAGTCCTCGAAGACCACGCAGTCCGCCGGGGCGAAGCCCAGCGCCGCCGCGCCCTTGAGGAAGCCCTCGGGATCCGGCTTGCTGGCGCCGACGCTCTCGGCGGTGACCCGGATCTCGGGCACGGGGAGCGCCGCCGCACCCATCCGGGCCTGGGCGAGGGCCTCGTCCGCCGAGGTCACCAGGGCGTGCGGGAGGTCCGCGATCGCGGCCAGGAAGGCGGGGGCGCCGGGCACGGGGACGACTCCGTCGAGGTCGGCGGTCTCCTCGGCCAGCATCACCCGGTTGTCGGCGTGGTTCTCCGCCATCGGGCGGTCGGGGAGGAGGACGGCCATCGTCGCGAACCCCTGGCGGCCGTGCACCACCTTGAGCACCTCGTCCGGGTCGAGCCCGTGCCGGTCCGCCCAGCGGCGCCAGCAGCGTTCGACGACGGCGTCCGAGTTGACGAGGGTGCCGTCCATGTCGAGGAGGAGGGCGCGGGCGGTGAGCGTTGCCGGGGTGCTGGCAGGCATCGGGTCTCCAGAGGGGGTGGCGCGGAGAACGAAGTGGTCCCGCCCACCGGTCAGGGAGTGCGGGCGGGGCCACTTTGTTCTTCCACGATACAAAACCGGGGGTCGTCTTGGCCAACCGGTCCGCGTGCTGGAACCCCGCGGCCTTCGCAGCCCCGCCGCCGACCGCCGTCAGCCCGCTGTCGGCTGCCCGCTGTCGGCCGCCCGTCCGTCGCGCCGGCTCTAGAGCCAGGTGCTCCGCTCCAGGGCCTCGCGGGTGTGGGGGCCGTACACGCCCTTCGGGTCGCCCTCGATGAACATCCAGGACTGGTAGCTCTTCACCGCGCGCCAGACCTCCTGGTCGTACTCCCCGTCCACGTCCCCGTGGTACGCCCCCGCCAGGGTCAGCCGAGCCTGGAGTTCGACCACCTCCTCGCCCGTCGAGCCGAGGCTCAGCGTGACCGCCGTCTCCTCGGTCGGCCGCGCGGACGGCGTGGCCGTCGTCGGCGCCGCGGTCGTCGGGGCCGGGGAGGGGGCGGCGGCCGGAGGGGTCGTCGGGCTCGTAGACGCCCTCGGGCTCGCGGTGGTGCGGCTCGGGGAAGGGGTGGGGGACGGGGACGCGGACGTCCGCTGCGGGGTCGGGGAGGACGTGGTCGGCTCAGGGGTCTCCGAGGAAGGGGACGGCGCCTCCGACACGGCGACGTTCAGGGACGCGCTCGTGGTCACCTCCGGAACGGCCGCCCGGTCGTCGGTCTCGTCCGCGCCGCCGAGGACGGCCGCCGCCAGGGCCGCGGTGCCCGCCACGGCGACGGCGGCCACCGCCGCGACCACCACGCCGCGCCTGCGGCCCCGGCCCCGCGCCCGCTCCTGCTCGTGCGCGGGCGGCACCTCGCCGACGCCGCGCAGCAGCAGCGGCATCGTCTCGGAGGGGTCGCCCGCGGCGCCGGGGCGGCCGCCCTCGGGGTACGCCCCCGGTCCCGTTGGGTGTGCCCCCGGCCCTGTGGGGTGCACCGCCGGCATCGGTGCCGTGAGGTCGCTCCCCGGCCGGATCGCCGCCAGCTGGGCGGTCGGCGGGTCCTCCGTCGGGTACGCCGGCTCGGTCGGGTACGTCGGCTCGGTCGAATACGCCGAATACGTCGGCTCCGTCGCGTACGCAGGCAGATGCGCGGTCGGCTGCCCGTCCGGCCCGTCCGACCCGTCCGACCCCTCGGGCCCCTCCAGGGTCACGTACGGCCTGATCCGGAGCGGGTCGAAGTCCTCGGCCGCCGCCGTCTCCGCCGCCCGGGCGCAGGCGCAGCCAGGTCTGTGTACACCGCATTCAGGACATACGTGTCCGGTCATGATGGGTCCCCTCCCCGATACAACTGCGAGCGATTATGCAGCCCGCCCCTGTATGTCGGGCGAACGGCCGTGCCCTTCCGCAGGCCATAACGGGACATTCGGACCAGGATGGAGGAGCCGCTCACGGAGATGGAGACGGAAACGGATACGGATACGGAGACGGAGACCTCATGGCCCAGGACACAAGCCCGTCCCAGCTCGGCGACGCCCCCGTGCCCGGAGCGGGGCAGAGCCACCGCACCGTCCTCGTCGCGATCGGCGCGCTGCTGCTCGGGATGCTGCTCGCCGCGCTCGACCAGACCATCGTCTCCACCGCCCTGCCGACCATCGTCAGCGAGCTCGGCGGCATGGAGCACCTCTCCTGGGTGGTCACCGCCTACATGCTGGCGTCCACGGCCGGGACCCCCCTCTGGGGCAAGCTCGGCGACCAGTACGGGCGCAAGAAGCTCTTCCAGGGCGCCATCGTCGTCTTCCTCGTCGGCTCCGCCCTCTGCGGCATCGCCCAGAACATGCCGCAGCTCATCGCCTTCCGCGCGATCCAGGGCCTCGGCGGCGGCGGCCTCATGGTCCTGTCGATGGCGATCGTCGGCGACCTCGTCTCACCCCGGGAGCGCGGCAAGTACCAAGGCCTCTTCGGCGCCGTCTTCGGCGCCACCAGCGTCCTCGGCCCGCTGCTCGGCGGCCTCTTCACCGAGCACCTCTCCTGGCGCTGGGTGTTCTACATCAACCTTCCCATCGGCGTCGTCGCGCTCTTCGTGATCGCCGCCGTGCTGCACATCCCGGTGCGCTCCACCCGGCACACGATCGACTACCTCGGCACCCTCCTCATCGCCTCGGTCGCCACCTGCCTGGTCCTGGTGGCCTCCCTCGGCGGCACCACCTGGGCGTGGGGATCGGCGCAGATCATCGGCCTCGCCGTCCTCGGAGCCGTACTCCTCGTCTGGTTCCTGTACGTCGAGCGGCGGGCCGCCGAACCCGTCCTGCCGCTCAAACTGTTCCGGATCCGGACCTTCAGCCTCGTCTCGGTCATCAGCTTCGTCGTCGGCTTCGCCATGTTCGGCGCGATGACCTACCTGCCGACCTTCCTCCAGGTGGTCCAGGGCGTCACCCCGACCATGTCGGGCGTCCACATGCTGCCCATGGTCCTCGGCATGCTGATCACCTCTACCGCCTCCGGGCAGATCGTCTCGCGCACCGGCCGCTGGAAGGTCTTCCCCATCGCCGGCACCGCCCTCACCTGCCTCGGCCTGCTCCTCCTCCACCGGCTCACGGAGACCAGCTCGACCTGGTCGATGAGCGTCTGCTTCTTCGTCTTCGGCGCCGGACTCGGCCTCGTCATGCAGGTCCTCGTCCTGGTCGTGCAGAACGCCGTCTCGTACGAGGACCTCGGCGTCGCCACCTCCGGGGCCACCTTCTTCCGCTCCATCGGCGCCTCGTTCGGCGTCGCCGTCTTCGGCACGGTCTTCACCAACCGGCTCACCGGCAAACTCGCCGACGTGTTCGCGAGCGTCCCCGCCCAGGAGCTCCCGCCCGGCACCGGTCCCGGCCGGCTCGCCGCCGACCCGCGCGCCATCGACCAACTCCCGCCCGGGCTGAGGCCGGCCGTCCTGCACGCGTACGCCACGTCCATCACGGACGTCTTCCTGTACGCGGCGCCGGTCGTCCTCGTCGCCTTCGTCATCGCCTGGTTCCTGAAGGAGGACAAGCTGCGCGCCTCCGTCACCGCGCCCGACACCAGCCAGACCCTGGCCTCCAACCCGGTCGAACGCTCCTCGTACGAGGAGTGCGCCCGCGCCCTGTCCGTCCTCGGCTCCAGAGAGGGCCGCAAGGCGATCTACGTGAAGATCACCAAGCGTGCCGGGCTCGACCTGCTGCCCGCCGCGAGCTGGCTGCTGCTGCGCATCCGCCGCCACGGGACCGTCGAACCCGCCCGGCTCGCCGAGGTCACCCCCGTACCGCTGCGGGCGATCACGGAGGCGTCCCGGCAGGTGGAGGAGCGGCGGCTCGCGGCCCGGGAGGGCGTCCAGCTGGTCCTCACCGAGGACGGCGTACGGGCGGCGACGCTCCTGGCCAGGGCCCGGGAGGATTCGCTCGCCGAACTCCTCGGCGACTGGTGGGGACCCGACCGGCCGACCGACCTCGTGCAACTGGTGGAGGAGCTGACGGCCGAGCTGTGCGGCTCGGACGGGGAGCGACCCCACGGGCCCGGGTCGCCGCGGGACCGCCACCCCTAGACCGGCCGGTCAGAGCTCCTTGCCGTACCAGATCTCCATGTACGGCCCGGTGCAGTACGCGGGGATCTCCGCGTACCCGTGCCGCGTGTACAGGGCACGCGCCTCGACCAGGTCGAGGCGCGTGTTGAGGACCATCCGGCGCGCGCCGAGACCGCGCGCCTCCTCCTCCAGCCTCCGCAGCAGGGCACCCGCGCCGCCCGCCCCGCGGAAGGCGTGCCGCAGGAAGACCCGGGTCAGCTCGGCGCGTTCGCCGTCCCGCATCAGGACCCCGCCGCAGCCGGCCGGCTTCCCCTCGAACCGCGCGACCAGGAACTGCCCGGTCGGCGGGGTCAGCAGCTCGACCCCGTCGTTCGTCAGGCCCTCGTCTATCTCGGCCTCGGTCGCGGGCCGCTTCCAGTAACGGCTGGCCACGTCGTCGTAGTAGTCGCGCCGGAGGGCGGTCGCGTCCGGGGTGTCGACGCGCTCGGCAGAGAAGGTCCAGGTCATGCGGGCCATTGTGCGACCCGCACGACCGGCCCCGCCGACGAATTACTTCGGCGACGCCTGCTGGACGACCTCGAACGACCAGAGGGTCGAGCCGGAGGCGGCGGGCTTCGGCCGCTCGCCGCCCTCGCCGCCCTGGTGGGCGGCCTTCATGGAACCGTTCATCCAGTTCTGGAAGTCCTCCTCGCTGCGCCAGCGGGTGTACACCAGGTACTGGTCGGTGCCCTCCACCGGGCGCAGCAGCTCGAACCACTCGAACCCGTCGGACCCCTCCACGGCCCCGGCCCGGGAGGCGAAACGCTGCTCCAACACCTCACGCTGCTCGGCCGGCACGGTCAGGACGTTGATCTTCACGATGCTCATGAAAGGCAGGATATGACGCACGGCCCCGGCGTCCCCGAAGCGGACGCGATACGGGACCTGGCCGGGCGCTGGTTGCCCCTGCTCGGGGACGACGACTTCGTCGTCTCGCCCGTCGGGTTGTGGCTGGGGCTCGGGGTCGTGGCGCTCGACGGGGCGGGGGAGCTGCCGCTCTTCATCGGCCGGCGGTCCGGTGCCCCCGCCAGGTCCTATGCGACCACGCGGGCGAGCAGCAGGCCGTCGTAGCCCTTCGTGCCGACCGTCTGCAGGGCCGTCGCGTCCAGGCGGGGTTCGCCGGCGATCAGGTCGAACATCTCGCGCGTGCCCGTGATGGCCGGGTCGTCCGGGTCCGGGGCGGCGACCCTGCCGTTCCGCACCACGTTGTCGACGATGATCACCGTGCCCGGGCGCGAGAGCTTCAGCGCCCAGGCCACGTAGTGCGGGTTGTTGGCCTTGTCGGCGTCGATGAAGACGAGGTCGAAGGGGCCCGCGCCCTCCGCCTCCAACCGCGGCAGGCTGTCCAGGGCCGCGCCCGTCCGGACCTCGACGATCTTGTCGAGGCCGGCGCGGGCGATGTTGGCGCGGGCGACGTCCGCGTGGGCCGGGTCGTACTCCAGGGTGATCAGCCTGCCGTCGGCGGGCAGCGCGCGGGCCAGCCAGATCGTGCTGTAGCCGCCGAGGGTGCCGATCTCCAGGACGTTCCGCGCGCCCTGCATCGCGGCGAGCAGGTGGAGCAGCTTGCCCTGGTTGGGGGCGACGGCGATCTCCGGGAGGCCCGCCGCCGTGGAGTCGGCGAGCGCGGCCGTGAGCGCCTCGTCGGCGGGGGCGATCGTCTCGGTGATGTACTGGTCGACCGCGGCCCACCGGTTTTCCTGAGGGTTCGTCATGCGGGCGAACGTACACCTGCGGTCCTGCCGGAGCGGCGCCTTTTCACCCGCACGGCGAACAGCACCGCGAGCAGCAGACCGCCGCCGACCGTCAGGAGCCAGACGGGGATGCCGCCGCCCACGGTCATCAGCCGGTCGGTGTACTCGACTTCGCGGTACGGCGTGTCGGCGACGGCCCGCAGGTGGTGGTCGTCGTCGATCCGTTCGGGGTGGGGGAAGCGCTGTTCCAGGACCGTCAGGCGGACGGGCGCGTCGCCCGTGAGGCCCGCCACCGCTCCCTCGGGGCGCTCGATCCGGCCCGCGAACGTCACCTCGGGGCGGTCGCCGCCGATGGGGGAGCGGGGCTCCATCCGGTGCTCGGCGAGGACGTAGAGCCCGAGGGTCTGGGGCGTCCGCGCGAGACGGGAGAGCCGCATGGGGTAGACGAGTTCGGAGGAGGAGAAGGAGATCCGGAGCGGGGTCAGTTCGCCGTAGAGGGTCGCGCCCTTCTCCTGCGGGGCCAGGCGGACGGCGACGTACTCCCACTTCCGCTCGACGTACGGCCGGAGCGCGTCGGTGAGCCGCTCGGGCAGCTCGAAGCCGTTGGCGCGCAGCCAGTCGCCGAGGGCCCCGGGGTCGGTGGCGGTGAGCCGGGCCACGTCGAAGGGGCCGAGCCGTTCGCGTCCGACGACGCCGACGCCGGAGCCCGCGCCGGGCGGGGCGGCGGCGGCTCCGTCGCCGTAGCCGCTGTCGAAGGGCCAGTCGCCCTCGCGCGGCCAGAAGTAGTGGCGGTCGCGCTGCTCGGGCTCGGTGAGCCGGTCGAGCTCGTCGAAGAGCGCGGGGTCGCCGAGACGGACGTCGGCGCGGCCCGGCACCGGCATGATCCAGGCCGCCCGGCGGGCGTTCCCGTGGACGTTGAAGCGCATGACGACGGTCTCGGCGCGCCCGTCCCAGCGGACGGCCGACTCCTCCCGGTCGACGCCGATGCGCTCGGCCTTGTCCGGGATCATGGCGCCGCAGCCGCAGGCGTACGCCGGTGCGACGAGCGAGCCGAGCTGGAGCGCGAGCAGCGCGATGACGATGGTCAGGATTCTGCTGTGTGTCCCCCGCATGGGAGCTCAGACGTGTCCGGGGAAGATCCGGTTCCGCCCGCCGGGAGGGGGCGTCCTGCCGAGGGCCCCCGTAGGGGTTGTGCCGTAGGGGTCATGCGGCGCGGACGCGGAGTTCCTTCACGCCGTTCAGCCAGGCGGCCCGCAGCCGGCGTGGTTCGCCGGCGAGGGTGAGGTCGGGCAGGGCGTCGGCGATCGCGTTGAAGATCAGCTCGATCTCCTTGATCGCGAGGGACTTGCCGAGGCAGAAGTGGGGTCCGCCGCCGCCGAAGCCGAGGTGGGGGTTGGGGTCGCGGGTGATGTCGAAGCGTTCGGGGTCGGTGAAGACCTCGGGGTCGTTGTTGGCGGAGGAGTAGAAGAGGCCGACCCGGTCGCCCCTGCGGATCTTCTGTCCGCCGAGTTCGGTGTCCTGGGTCGCGGTCCGCTGGAAGGAGACGACGGGGGTCGCCCAGCGCACGATCTCCTCGGCCGTGGTCGCGGGCCGCTCGCGCTTGAAGAGCTCCCACTGGTCGGGGTGGGTGAGGAAGGCGTGCATGCCGTGGCTGATGGCGTTGCGGGTGGTCTCGTTCCCGGCGACGGCGAGCAGCAGCACGAAGAAGCCGAACTCGTCGGAGGAGAGGTTGCCCTGGCCCTCGGCCGCGACGAGCTGCGACACGATGTCCTGGGCGGGGCACTCCTTGCGGGCGGCGGCCATGTTCATCGAGTAGCCGATGAGTTCCATGGCGGCCTCGGCGCCGATCTCCTCGGTGATGGCGTATTCGGGGTCGTCGTACGCGACCATCTTGTTCGACCAGTCGAAGATCCGGGAACGGTCCTCCTGGGGGACGCCGATGAGTTCGGCGATGGCCTGGAGGGGGAGTTCGACGGCGACCCGGGTGACGAAGTCGAAGGTGCCGTCGGCGTCCGTGCCGCGTCGCGCCTCGTCGACGATGGCGTGCGCGCGGTCGCGCAGGGCGGTCTCCAGGTTCCGGATCGCGCGGGGGGTGAAGCCGCGTTGGACGATCTGGCGGACCCGGGTGTGCTCGGGCGGGTCCATGTTGAGCATGATCAGTTTCTGGACCTCGATCTGGTCCCGGGTGATGTGCTCGTTGAAGCGGATGACGGCGGTGTTCTCGTTCGAGGAGAACAGCTCGGGGTGGGTGGAGACGTACTTGACGTCCGCGTGGCGCGTGACCGCCCAGTACCCGCCGTCCGCGAAGCCGGTGACGCCGGCCGGCTGGGGGCACCACCACACGGGTGCGGTCTGCCGCAGCCGGGCGAACTCCGGGAAGGGGACGCGGTCGCGGAGCAGATCGGGGTCGGTGGCGTCGAACCCGTCGGGGAGGTGGGGGCAGGCCATCGGCAACACTCTCCATATCTGATGGACCATCAGAAGTTGCCGGGAAAGTTAGTAACGAGTTCTACAAGTAGCAAGGGGCGGAGCGGGAACTGTTGCGTCCCGGACCCTTGCGTACCGGCGGTAGCAGTCATAAGACTGCAGTCAGAACTAGAACGCGTACTAGTTCCCCGTGACGCCGACCGACCGGGGTGCCGGGACACCCCGTCCGGTCGAGGAGAGGACGAGCCCATGGCCGCGGAACCCGTCATCGTCGAAGCCGTACGCACCCCCATCGGCAAGCGCGGAGGCGCGCTCGCCAACCTCCACCCCGCCTACCTCCTGGGCGAGACCTACCGCGAACTCCTCGGCCGCACCGGCATCCCCGCCGACTGCGTCGAACAGATCGTCGGCGGTACGGTCACCCACGCCGGCGAGCAGTCCATGAACCCGGCGCGCACCGCCTGGCTCACCATGGGCCTGCCCTACGAGACGGCCGCCACCACCGTCGACTGCCAGTGCGGCTCCTCGCAGCAGGCCGGCCACATGGTCGCCAACATGGTCGCGGCCGGCGTCATCGACATCGGGATCTCCTGCGGCGTCGAGGCCATGTCCCGCGTCCCGCTCGGCTCCGGTTCCAAGCACGGCCCGGGAAAGCCGTTCCCCGACGAGTGGAACGTCGACCTGCCCAACCAGTTCGAGGCCGCCGAGCGCATCGCCCGCCGCCGCGGACTCACCCGCGAGCGCGTCGACTCCCTCGGCCTGCTCTCCCAGGAACGGGCCGCGACCGCCTGGGCCGAGGAGCGCTTCAAGCGCGAGACCTTCGCCGTCCAGGTCCCCACCACGGAAGCCGAACAGGCCGCCGGACAGGGCATGTGGCGGCTCGTCGACCGCGACGAGGGCCTGCGCGACACCACCATGGAGGGCCTGGCCCGCCTCAAGCCCGTCATGCCCACCGCGATCCACACCGCCGGGAACTCCTCCCAGATCTCCGACGGCGCCTCCGCCGTCATGTGGGCCTCCAAGCGCATGGCCCGCGCCCTCAAGCTCCGCCCGCGCGCCCGGATCGTCGCCCAGGCCCTCGTCGGCGCCGACCCGCACTACCACCTCGACGGGCCCGTCGACGCGACCCGGGCCGTCCTCGGCAAGGCCGGGATGAGCCTGAAGGACATCGACCTCGTCGAGATCAACGAGGCCTTCGCCTCGGTCGTGCTGAGCTGGGCGCAGGTCTTCGATCAGGACCTGGAAAAGGTCAACGTCAACGGCGGCGCCATCGCCCTCGGCCACCCCGTCGGCGCCACCGGCGCCCGGCTCACCGCCACCGCCCTGCACGAGCTGGAACGCGCCGACAAGGAGTTCGCGCTCATCACCATGTGCGCGGGCGGGGCGCTCGCGACCGGGACGATCATCCAGCGGCTCTGACGGGGCCCTCCGCGCGGAAACGCCGCAGGCCCCGCCCCTCCGTGAGGAGGGCGGGGCCTTGCGGATGCGCGATGTGCGGCAGTGGTGCTTCTCAGTACCAGCCGTTGGCCTGCCAGAACGCCCAGGCGGCGTTCGGGGAGCCGTAGCGCTCGTTCATGTAGTTCAGGCCCCACTTGATCTGGGTGGCCGCGTTGGTCTTCCAGTCGGCACCGGCCGAGGACATCTTCGAGCCCGGCAGGGCCTGGACCAGGCCGTAGGCGCCGCTGGACGAGTTGGTGGCGCTGGGGTTCCAGCCGGACTCGTGCTCGACGATCTTGCTGAAGGACGCGTACTGCGAGGCGGGGACGATCTTGCGAGCGAGCTCCTGCGGGCTGGCGGCCGAGGCCGGGCCCGTCGTGCCCAGCACCGCACCCGACGCACCCAGCAGCACGGCTGCGGAAACGGCGATCTTCTTGTTGCGGGCGGAGACACGAGTGGTGAGCGAGCGGAGCAAGGCATTTACCTAACGTCGGGAACAAAGGGCGTGCCAGGCGTTTTCGGCAAGCCGGAACCAGAGCCCGGGAAGCCCGGGAGCTGGGGGGAACCGGCCGGCCGAGGCGCTGCGACGAGCACCGGCTGCCTGGCGACGTCCACCAGAGAAGCAGGGCCGGAACCCCGATGCAACGACCCCCTGTACGAGGGAGGTTCGGACCCGGAGGGCCTCCGGCCGCAGCCGGGTGCGTGGTGTTTCCGCAGGTCATGCCCGGGTGTGGGGCAGTTTGGGCGGGTCTGCCGGTCTACTATTCCAGCTCGTACGTGACGTAGGTCCTGTGGGGCGCCTCACCCGGGGAGGGGGCTTCTGGGGCCTCGAATGTGACCTGGGCCTCGAAGTTCGCCCGCCGCGTGGCCCGCCGCAGCGCCCTCAGGAGCGCGCCGCCGACCGTGAGGGTCAGGACGACGGTGAAAGCGGCCCGGCCGAGGTCCCAGCCGAGGGAGGTGGCGAGGAGGTAGGCGAGGAAGCGGACCAGGTTGTCGTGCACGGAATCCCCGGGCACGAAGAAGATCGCCTGGTCGCCGGGGCCGCCGATCGTCACCCATCCGTAGAGGTTGGTGACCGTGCCGTACGCGAACGCCGCCACGAATCCGTACGCGGACAGCATCAGCAGCTCGGCCCGCCCCCGCAGCCCGCCCGGGCCCGGGCCCGGCAGCAGCCCCGCGCCCATCGCGAACCAGCCCATCGCCAGCATCTGCGTCGGCATCCACGGCCCCACACCACCTGTGAGCAGCGCGGACGCGAACATCGTCACCGCGCCCAGGACGAAACCGAAGCCCGGCCCGAGGACCCGGCCGCTCAGCAGCATCAGGAAGAACATCGGCTCCAGGCCGGCCGTCCCCGCCCCCAGCGGCCGCAGGGCCGCGCCCACGGCGGCGAGCACGCCCAGCATCGCCACCGCCTTCGCGTCCATCCCGCAGTCGGCGATCGTCGCCACGACGACCGCGATGAGGAGGGGGAGGAGCAGGGCGAAGAGCCAGGGGGCGTCGGCCGCGTGGTTCGTGACCGCCGCCGCCCCGTCGGCGAAGAGCGGCCAGCCGATCCCGACCAGACCGATGAGGGAGACGAGGAGGAGCGCGGCCACCGAGCGCGGCCCGAGCCGGATCGGACGGACGGTGCGGGTGCTCACAGCGCCGCCTCCACCTGCTCGACCGTGAGCCACGGCTGCGGCGCCAGGATCTTCGCCACCTGCGGAGAGAACGCCGGCGAGGACACCACGACCTCGGCCGTCGGGCCGTCCGCGACGACCTCGCCCTCCGCGATGATCACCACGCGGTGCGCCAGCTCCGCCGCCAGCTCCACGTCGTGCGTGGCCAGCACGATCGCGTGCCCCTCCGCCGCGAGCGTCCGCAGACGGGCCACCAGACGGGCCTTGGCCGCGTAGTCCAGGCCGCGCGTCGGCTCGTCCAGCAGGAGCAGCGGCGGGCGGCCGGTCAGGACCACGGCCAGCGCGAGCGCCAGCCGCTGGCCCTCGGACAGGTCGCGGGGGTGCGTGTCGTCCGCCACCCCCGGCAGCAGCTCCTCCACCAGCGCCCGGCAGGTCCCGGGCGCCGCGCCCGCGTCCGCGTCGGCCGCCGCGCACTCGGCGGCGACGGTGTCCGCGTACAGCAGGTCCCGCGGCTCCTGCGGAACCAGGCCGACCTGGCGGATCAGGTCGCGGGGGTCGGTGGTGTGCGGGGTGCGGCCCGCGACCCGGACGGTGCCGCCCGTCGGCTCGATCATGCCCACGAGCGTGGAGAGCAGGGTGGACTTGCCGGCGCCGTTCCGGCCCATGAGCGCGATGGTCTCGCCGGGGGCGACGGTCAGGTCGATGCGGCGGAGGGCTTCTACGCGGGCGCGGCGGACGGCGAGGCGTTCGGTGAGGACGAGGGGGGTGGTGGGGGCAGGCGCGGGCTGGGGGCGGCGCCGCTTGAAGAGGTTGATTCCCCCACCCCACCCCTTCCCGAAACCGGGGGCTCCGCCCCCGGACCCCCGCGCCTCGAACGTCGGCGGGGCTGAAAATTCAGCCCGTCCGGGGGCTGAAAGCCCCGCAGGGCCCCGCCCTTCCAGCCTCGCCTTCAACGGGGCAGCCCTCCTCCGCGCGTCCCGTACCGTCAGCGGCAGTGGGTCCCAGCCCGCCAGGCGGCCCAGGGCCACCACCGGCGGGTGGACCGGTGAGATCGCCATCATCTCGGCCGGCGGGCCCATGACACCCTCCGGCAGCAGCAGCACCCGGTCCGCGTACTGCACCACCCGCTCCAGGCGGTGCTCCGCGAGGAGGACCGTCGTGCCCAGGTCGTGGACCAGGCGCTGGAGGACCGCGAGGACGTCCTCCGCCGCCGACGGGTCGAGCGCGGAGGTCGGTTCGTCGAGGACGAGGACCTTGGGGTGCGGGGTCAGGACGGAGCCGATCGCGACGCGCTGGCGCTGGCCGCCGGAGAGCGTGGCGATCGGGCGGTCGCGCAGCGTGGCGAGGCCCAGGAGGTCGAGGGTCTCCTCGACGCGGCGCCGCATGACGCCGGGCGCGAGCCCCAGGGACTCCATGCCGTAGGCGAGCTCGTCCTCGACCGTGTCGGTGACGAAGTGCGCGGACGGGTCCTGCCCCACCGTGCCCACCAGGTCGGCGAGCTCGCGCGGCGGATGCGTGCGGGTGTCGCGGCCGTCGACCGTCACCCGCCCGGTCAGGGTGCCGCCCGTGAAGTGGGGGACGAGACCGGAGACCGCGCCGAGGAGGGTCGACTTGCCGACGCCCGAGGGCCCGACGAGGAGCACGAGCTCGCCCTCGGGGACGGTGAGGTCCACGTTCCGCAGGATCGGCTCGGCGTCCTCCTCGTACCTGACCGAGACGTTCTCGAACCGGATCACGTGTTCCTCTCCTTCGGTGGGGGTACGGGCGCCACGAACGCCGGGATCAGGCCCACCAGGACCGACAGCGCCGGCCACAGCGGCAGCTCCGGCGCCGCAAGGGGGACGACCCCCGGGTGCAGCGCCTCCGGGGCGTACGCGTTCGCCCGGATCATCAGGACGGCGACCGCCACCCCGGAGCCCGCGACCAGCCAGGCCCGTGCGCCCCAGCGGTCGGGCCGGTAGCGCGTACGGACGGTCCGGCGGCCGCCGAGCCGGAGCCCGGCCATCGCGGCGAGGAGCCCGGCGCCGAGCAGCGGCAGCCCGTACCCCGCGCCCTCCGCCGCCAGCAGTCCGTACGAGCCGGCGCACACGCCGAGGAGCCCGCCCAGGGTCAGGACGTTCGTGGTGCGCCGCACCGCCGCCGGGACCCGCGCCGTCCGCCCGTACCCGCGCGCGTCCATGGACGCGGCGACCGCGATCGACCGTTCGAGCGCGCCCTCCAGGACCGGCAGGCCGATCTGGAGCACCGCCCGCACCCCGCCCGTGGGCCGGCCCCGCAGCCGGCGGGCGGTCCGCAGCCGGGCCACGTCGGCGACCATGTTCGGCGCGAAGGTCATCGCCACGACGACGGCGACCCCGGCCTCGTAGAGCGCCCCCGGCAGCGACTTCAGCAGCCGCGCCGGGTTGGCGAGGGCGTTCGCGGCCCCCACGCAGATCAGCAGGGTCGCCAGCTTGGCGCCGTCGTACAGCGCGAACACCAGCTGCTCGGCCGTCACCCGGCCCCCGATCCGTATCCCCTGCGCCCAGTCGGGCAGCGGCACCTCGGGCAGCGTGAACAGCACGTGCGTACCGGGGAGGGGCGAGCCGAGCAGCAGCGAGAACACCACCCGCAGGGCCACGACGAACAGGCCGAGCTTCACGAACGCGCCGTACGAGCGGGCCCAGGGCGCGTCCGTGCGCCGGGCCGCGACGACGTACCCGGCGACCCCGACGAGCAGCCCGAGCAGCAGCGGGTTCGTGGTCCGGGAGGCGGCGACGGCCAGGCCGAGCGCCCACAGCCACCACGCGCCCGCGTGCAGGGCGTTGGCCCGGCTCGCCTCGGGGGCCGTGAACACGGAGGCCGTGAACGCCCGGAGGCCACGGGGGACGCCACGAGCCGCACTCATGCGCGTCGGCGGGCCTTCCAGATCGCCGCCCCGCCGAGGGCCAGGACGGCCGCCCCGCCGACGAGCACGCCGAAGGACGGGCCGCCGCCCGAGCCCTCCGCGGCGGTCGAGGCGGTGGGTCCGGCCGAGGCCGGGGTCTTCGAGGCCGGGGTCTTCTCCGTGACCTGCTCGCCGCAGCCGTGCGCCGGGTAGCCCGCGATCCCGCACAGCATGGCCGAGCCGTCGTACCGCAGCGGCTTCGCCACCGCGGCCAGCGCCTCCGCGCCCGTCGCGTCCTCGCGGACCTCCGCGCAGCCGACCTTGATCAGCTTCTTCGGCGGGGCCTCCCCGGGCGGCGCGTCCGCGGGGCCGCCGAAGTCGACGACGACCGCTATCCGCTTGGTGCCGTCCTTCTTCTCCACGCCCCCGCAGATCCCCGGGAAGTCGGGGGCGACGGAGGGCAGGGAGGTGTCGTCCGTGCCGTTGCTGATCGCGAAGCGGAAGCCGAGGGCGTCGCCGTCGGCGGGCCGGGCGGTCGCCGGGCCCTGTGTGGCGTACGTCCACGGCTTCCCGCCGTCGCTCTCCCAGAACGACCAGTAGCGGTAGCCGGCCGCCTGCGCCGGGGCCGCCGCGACCGCGGTCAGGGCGAGGAGCGCTCCGGCCGCGGCGCCCGTGACCCGCGCCGGCATCCGTGCGGTCACTTCTTGCGGCCGCTCACGAGGAAGCCGACGCCGACGCCGACGAGCGTGCCGATGCCGATGATCCACCACACGTCGAAGCCGGACTCGGCCTCGTCGCTGGTGGAGGAGGCGGAGGTGTCCGGCGTCTTGGGCGCCGGGCCGGTGGCGTTGAGCTGCTCGACCAGGTCCGCCGTGCCGAACTCGCGCGGGTCGGTGTCCGTCGCGCGGGCCGCCAGGATCAGCTGCGCGTAGGCGGCCGGGCCGCCCTCCTTCGCCCAGGCGGCGGAGTTCTTCTCCAGCCACGCCAGGGCCGGCCCGGCCTCCTTCACGGCGCCGGACGCGGCGAGCGCGACGACGGCGTCGGCGGTGTTGCCGATGTCGGGCTGCTCGGTGGTGTCGGTGGCGCCCGGCATCGGCGGCAGGGTGAGGTGGCCGGTCTTCGCGAGCGCCTTCGACAGGTAGGAGGCGCCGTTCAGCGCGGCCCGCTCGACGGTCGGCTTCGACAGGTCGGTGCAGGTCGTCGGCTGCTCGGGGGAGGCCTTGGTGGCGACGACGCTCTTGCCGAGCCCGGCGAGGGTGGCCGCCGCGGTGGCGTCGGCGTTGGCGAGGAGCTTGCCGGTCTTGTCCGGCTGGTACGCGAACGCCCCGGCGCCGTCCTTGTCCGAGCAGGGCAGGGCGAAGGTGAGGAGCGCGTCGTACGGGGTGCGGCCCTCGGCGGAGGTGAACGAGACGGGCCGCACGCCGATCGCGGCGAGCGCGCCGACGACGACCGAGGTGGAGTTGGCGTCGCTCGCGCCGCCGACGCCGTAGCCCCAGCCGCCGTCCTTGTTCTGCACGCTCCGCAGCCAGTCGGAGCCGGCCTTGACGGCCTTGTCGATCGTCTCCGGGGCGGCGGCCTGGCGGCGCACGGCGTGGAGCGCCTGGAGGGCGACGGCGGTGGCGTTGGTGTCCCGCATCGTCTTCGCGTCGCAGGGCTTCGACACGTCCGCGCGGTACGAGGCGAACGAGCCGTCGGCGCACTGCTGGCCCAGGAGCCAGTCCACCGCCCGGTCGGCGGGCTGGTAGCCGGTGCCGCGCTGGGCGAGGAAGGCGAGCGACTGACGCCAGACACCGTCGTACGTCGGGTCCTTCGTGCCGTACAGGCCGGACGGGAGCGTGCCCGTGGAGGGTGACGGCGAGGGCGCGGCGGAGGCCGCCCCGGCTGCTCCGGTGCCGAGCACGACTGCGGCGGCGGCGAGCGCGGCGGCGCCGCGGCGGACGGTGTTCATGGGGCCCTCTCCTGGGGCCGGGCACCGGCACGCCTCAGGGGCACCAGGCTCCGGCTCCGTATTCCTCGACGGTGCCGGCGGTCACGTCCCGGGCGGGGCATTCCGACTCGCCACTCTTCAGGGGTGGCTCACGGTTGCGGGTCAGTGCCGGATTCGCACCGGCTTCCCCCCGTACGGGCATGATGACGACCCGCTCACTCTACCGGCCCGTACACCCGCCGCCCCGGGGGGGTGGGACGGTCGCGCTCACGCGTGAACGGGCGGACGGGGGCCATGACGGTCCGGGGCCGGGCCCTCACACCGCGACGTACGTGACGGGGTCCGTGCCCGCCACCGGTTCCGCGCGTCCGAGCTTCACCAGGCGGCGGACATGGGCCTCGGCCTCGCTGACGGCGATGTTGCGGGAGCCGTGGGGGATCTGCTCCCAGGGGCGGTTCCACTCCATGCGCTCGGCGAGCTGCCAGGGCGTGAGCGGGGTCGCGAGGAGGGCGAGGAGGCCGGTGAGGCGCTCCTCGTGGTGGTCGAGGAGTTCACGGACCCGGCCGGCGGCGTCGGCGAAGGCGTACTGGTGGGCGGGGAGGACCTCGGCGACGCCGAGGCGGCCGATCCGTTCCAGGGAGTCGAGGTAGTCGCCGAGGGGATCGGTCCCGGTGAGCTCGTCGGGGTCCTCGTACAGGCCGATGTGCGGGGAGATCCCGGGCAGCAGGTGGTCGCCGGAGAAGAGCCGGCCGTGGCCGGGCAGCCGGGAGGGGTGCTCCTCCTCCAGGTGGAGGCAGACGTGCCCGGGGGTGTGGCCGGGCGTCCAGATCGCGCGCAGCCGCCGTCCGGCCAGGTCGAGGAGCTCGCCGGGGACGATCTCGCGGTCGGGAAGGGCCGAGCGGAGGCCGGGCAGGGTCCGTGTCCGTCCGGAGGCGCGGGCGGCCCGCAGCGGGGCGATGTGCTCCTCGGGGGCGCCGACGGCGGCGAGTTTGCGGGCGAGGTAGTCGAGCCAGGTGCCGGGTTCGGACTCGCGGGTGCGGCGGACGACGGCCGTGTCGGCGGCGTGCATGGCGATCCAGGCCCCGGACTCCTCGCGGACCCGGCCGGAGAGGCCGTGGTGGTCGGGGTGGTGGTGGGTGACGACGATCCCGTGGATCTCCCGTACGGACAGCCCCAGGGCGGTGAGCCCGTCGGTGAGTTCGGTCCAGGAGGCCGGGTCGTCCCAGCCCGTGTCGACGAGGACCGGGCCGCGGCCGGTGTCGAGGACGTGGACCAGGGTGTGGCCCAGCGGATTGTCCGGGATGGGCACCCGCAGGGACCAGACGCCTCCGCCGTGCTCGGTCACCTGGGTCATGAGCGTCCTCGTCTCTGCGGTACCGGTACGACCATTGCCCACCATAACTAGAACTGGTATCAGTTCTGAAGCATCGTCAGAAAACCAGTGGGCAATTCCATCTCCTCGGGAGGCAGCGGTCATGACCGAGCTTGTGGAGCACGGAAAGCTGTTCATCGGCGGGGAGTGGACCGACCCTTCCCCGGGCGGCGGGACGATCGAGGTGATCTCCCCGCACACCGAGCAGGTCATCGGCCGGGTCCCGCACGCCTCCGAGGCCGACGTCGACCGGGCCGTCGCCGCCGCCCGCCGGGCCTTCGACGAAGGGCCCTGGCCCCGGACGACGGTCGAGGAGCGGATCGCCGTCGTCAGCCGCATCAAGGACGCGATCGCCGCGCGGTACGAGGAGATCGGCCGCGCCATCAGCGCGCAGAACGGCTCCCCGTACTCCTGGTCCGTCCTCGCCCAGGCGCTCGGCGCGATGATGGTCTGGGACGCGGCGATCACCGTCGCCCGGGACTTCCCGTACGAGGAGCGGCGCGCCGGCGTCCTCGGGCCGCTGCTCGTGCGGCGCGAGCCGGTCGGCGTCGTCGCGGCCGTCGTCCCGTGGAACGTGCCGCAGTTCACCGCCGCCGCCAAGCTGGGCCCCGCGCTGCTCGCCGGCTGCACGGCGGTCCTCAAGCCCTCGCCGGAGTCGCCCCTCGACTCGTACGTCCTCGGCGAGATCGCGGCCGAGGCCGGCCTCCCGGAAGGGGTCCTGTCGATCCTGCCCGCCGACCGCGAGGTCAGCGAGTACCTCGTCGGCCACCCCGGCGTCGACAAGGTCTCCTTCACCGGCTCGGTCGCCGCCGGCAAGCGGGTCATGGAGGTCGCCTCCCGCAACCTCACCCGCGTCACCCTCGAACTGGGCGGCAAGTCAGCCGCCGTGATCCTGCCGGACGCCGACCTGGAGACCGCCGTCGCCGGGATCGTCCCCGCCGCCTGGATGAACAACGGGCAGGCGTGCGTGGCCCAGACCCGCATCCTCGCCCCCCGCTCGCGGTACGAGGAGATCGCCGAGGCCTTCGCCGCCGCGGCCGGCGCGCTCGTCGTCGGCGACCCGCTCGACCCGGCCACCCAGGTCGGCCCGCTCGTCGCCCGGCGCCAGCAGCAGCGCTCCCTCGACTACATCGGGATCGGCCAGGCGGAGGGCGCGAAGCTGCTCACCGGCGGCGGCCGCCCGGACGGTCTCGACCGCGGCTGGTACGTCGAACCGACCCTCTTCGGCGACGTCGACAACTCCATGCGGATCGCCCGCGAGGAGATCTTCGGCCCGGTCGTCTGCCTCCTGCCGTACGGGGACGAGGCCGAGGCCCTGCGGATCGCGAACGACTCCGACTTCGGGCTCAGCGGCAGCGTCTGGACCGGGGACGTGGAGCACGGCGTCGACTTCGCCCGGGCCGTGCGCACCGGCACCTTCAACGTCAACACCTTCAGCCTCGACATGCTCGGCCCCTTCGGCGGCTACAAGAACTCGGGCCTGGGGCGGGAGTTCGGCCCCGAGGGCTTCGGCGAGTACCTGGAGCACAAGATGATCCACCTGCCGGCCGGCTACGGGGACGCGTGATGGGCGACCGCTGGCACGTGGAGGTCGACCGGAGCGTCTGCATCGGCTCCGGCATGTGCGTCAACCACGCCCCGGCCGGTTTCCGCCTCGACACGGCCCGTCAGTCCCACCCGGTGGAACCGGAGACGGACGCGGGCGAGCGCCTCCTCGCGGCGGCGGAGGGCTGCCCGGTGGAGGCGATCCTGATCACCCTGGCGGACGGAGGGGAGCCGGTGTTCCCGCCGGAGGAGTGAGTCGGACCGACGGCGCTGTCGTTCCCGCATGCAAAACTGTGCCCCGTGGAAACGGGGGCAACGGGCCTTCGTGCGTGCGGATTCGGGAGTGTTGTGCGCAAGGCGATGTGGGTGGCCGCGGCCGCCGGTGTGGCGCTGCTCGTCACGGGCTGTGGCAGCGAGGGCGGTACGGACAAGGGCGGTTCCTCCTCGGCCGGTTCGGCCGCGACGGGCGGTTCCGGCGCGGGCGGTTCGAGCGACCGGAAGCTGGACGCGGCCGCGGTCGGCAAGGAGTTGGCGGACGCGGCGACGGAGGCCGGCTTCACGCAGGACCCCTCGGGCGAGGCGGTGCCGGAGGCGCTGAAGGACTGCATGGTCTCCTGGACGGCCGACGCCGAGAAGGCCGCCGACCCGAAGAAGTCCTACGCGGACACGGTCGTGAACCTGACCGGCGGCGGCTGGACGGAGGGGAAGAGCGTCGAGCAGATGGGCTCTCAGATCAAGTCCCTGACGAAGGGCACCTGGCAGCTCCAGGCCAGCAACCACGCGCAGGGCCCGCTGAAGATCGTGATGTTCGTCGCCACCGACGCGGGACCGGAGTGCCAGGCGGTCATGGAGGCCGAGAACGCCAAGCACAAGAAGCCCTGAGGCACCGGTGCCGCCCGCGCCCCGCACCGGGGCGCCGACGGCACCGCTCAGACCGTCGGCTCCGGCGTCCGCGCCGGTGCCGTCAGGTCGATCAGCCGGCAGACCGTCTCGATGTCGATCTTCACCTGTGCGATCGAGGCGCGTCCGGACAGCCAGGTGATCAGCGCCGAGTGCCAGGTGTGCTCGATCACCCGGACCGCCGACAGCTGGCTCGGGGTCGGGTGCTCCGCCCCCATCGCGTCCAGGATGATCGCGGTCGTCAGCCGGGAGACCGTGTCCACCTCGGGGCTCACGCTGCGGTCGGCGAAGGTCAGCGCCCGCACCATGGCGTCGGCCAGCTGCGGCTCCCGCTGGAGCGCCCGGAAGGCGCGCATCAGGGTCTCGGCGACCCGTTCCGCCGGGTCCGCGCCGGCGGGCGGCCGCTTCCGCAGCGTGGTGTGCATGTGCTGGAGCTGGTCCTGCATGGTCGCCACGAGCAGGTGGATCTTGGAGGGGAAGTAGCGGTAGAGCGTGCCGAGGGCGACCCCCGCGGCCTCGGCGACCTCCCGCATCTGCACGGCGTCGAAGCCGCCCCGGGCGGCGAGCTGGGCGCTGGCGTTCAGGATGCGGCGGCGCCGCGCCTCCTGGCGCTCCGTGAGGGGCGGTGACGCGGGTCTGTGGTCCGCCCTGTGGTCTGCGGTCATGAGGTCCCGTTCCGTGCGGTGGGGAGCGACAGTATGGCGGTGCGGCCGCCGTGGCGCGAATCACCTGTTCCGGCTCTCACGGCCGAGCTACCTGCCGGTAGATTCTGTCCTCCTTGAACGATCAAGCACGATCTTGCGCGATCAAGTCTGTAACTTGTTCTAGATTAGCGCGAGCGGTTACGCTCCCGCGAAACGCACGCTCGAAGGGGGTCGCGCATGACCGCTGAGGCCATAGAGGCAAGCCCCCGGCAGGGCGTCACCGCGGCCGGTGACGGTCCGTTGCGGATCGCTCTCCTCACGTACAAGGGGAATCCGTTCTGCGGGGGTCAGGGCGTCTATGTCCGGCACCTCTCCCGCGAGCTCGCCCGCCTCGGGCACACCGTCGAGGTCATCGGCTCCCAGCCGTACCCGACGCTCGACGAGGGCGTGCCGCTCACCGAGATCCCCAGCCTCGACCTGTACCGCTCGCCGGACCCCTTCCGGACCCCGAAGCGCGACGAGTACCGGGACTGGATCGACGCCCTGGAAGTCGCCACCATGTGGACCGGCGGCTTCCCCGAGCCGCTCACCTTCTCCCTGCGGGCCCGGCGCCTGCTCGCCGCCCGCCGCGGCGACTTCGACGTCGTCCACGACAACCAGACCCTCGGGTACGGACTCCTCGGCGGCCCGCGCGCCATCGGCGCGCCGCTCGTCACGACGATCCACCACCCGATCACCGTCGACCGGCAGCTCGAACTCGACGCCGCCGCCGACTGGAAGCGCCGCGCCTCCGTCCGCCGCTGGTACGCCTTCACCGGCATGCAGAAGAAGGTCGCCCGCCGGCTGCCGTCCGTGCTCACCGTCTCCGGCACCTCCCGCCAGGAGATCGTCGAGCACCTCGGCGTCCGCGAGGACCGCATCAAGGTCGTCCACATCGGCGCCGACACCGACCTCTGGTCCCCGGACCCGTCCGTCGCCGAGGTCCCCGGCCGGATCGTCACCACCTCCAGCGCCGACGTCCCCCTCAAGGGCCTCGTCCACCTGGTCGAGGCGCTCGCCAAGCTCCGCACCGAGAACCCCGACGCGCACCTGGTCGTGGTCGGCAAGCGCGCCGAGGACGGCCCGGTCGCGCAGGCCATCGAGCGGTACGGACTCGACGGCGCCGTCGAGTTCGTCAAGGGCATCAGCGACGCCGAACTCGTCGACCTCTACCGGTCCGCGCAGGTCGCCTGCGTGCCCTCGCTGTACGAGGGGTTCTCGCTGCCGGCCGCGGAGGGCATGGCGACGGGGACTCCGCTGGTCGCCACGACCGGCGGGGCCATCCCGGAGGTCGCCGGGCCCGACGGCGAGACCTGCCTGGCCGTGCCGCCCGGTGACGCGGGGGCGCTTTCCGCCGCGCTCGGGCGGGTACTGGGCGATCCCGAGCTGCGGGCGCGGCTCGGTGCGGCGGGGCGTGCCAGGGTTCTGGCCCGGTTCACCTGGGCGCGGGCCGCGCAGGGCACCGCCGAGCTGTACCGCGAGGCCGTGGTCCGGCAGGGCGCCGGAGTCCGCCGGTGACACCCCGCTGTCATTGCCGGGTGCGGCCCGGTGGTCCGGTTGTGCCCACCCGTTCCGCCCCGGCGGAACGAATGCCCACAACCTCCCGGCGGTCCGTGCCCGCAACCCTCCTCAACCCCGAAAGGCAGACCTCGTGCTGACCGTCGACTTCACTCGTTTTCCGCTCGCCCCCGGCGACCGCGTGCTCGACCTGGGCTGCGGTGCGGGCCGGCACGCCTTCGAGTGCTACCGGCGCGGCGCCCAGGTCGTGGCCCTCGACCAGAACGGCGAGGAGATCCGCGAGGTCGCCAAGTGGTTCGCCGCCATGAAGGAGGCCGGCGAGGCCCCCGCCGGCGCGACCGCGACCGCGATGGAGGGCGACGCCCTCAACCTGCCGTTTCCCGACGAGTCCTTCGACGTCGTCATCATCTCCGAGGTCATGGAGCACATCCCCGACGACAAGGGCGTGCTCGCCGAGATGGTCCGCGTCCTCAGGCCGGGCGGCCGGATCGCGATCACCGTGCCCCGGTACGGCCCCGAGAAGGTCTGCTGGGCGCTCTCCGACGCGTACCACGAGGTCGAGGGCGGCCACATCCGCATCTACAAGGCCGACGAGCTGCTCGGCAAGATCCGGCAGGCCGGCCTCAGGCCGTACGGCACCCACCACGCGCACGCGCTGCACTCGCCGTACTGGTGGCTGAAGTGCGCCTTCGGCGTCGACAACGACAAGGCGCTGCCGGTCCGCGCGTACCACAAGCTCCTGGTCTGGGACATCATGAAGAAGCCCGCCCTGACCCGGGTCGCCGAGCAGCTGCTCAACCCGGTCGTCGGCAAGAGCTTCGTGGCGTACGCGACCAAGCCCCACCTCCCGAAGGCCGACGCCGCCGCGGACTCCACCGACACCGTGGACGCGGCCAAGTGACGTCTCCCGAGCGGATCGCGGAGCACCTCGTCCTGCCCGGGGTGCTCACCGCCGAGCAGGCCGCCGAGACCGTGGCGGGGATACTCGCCGTGCAGCGCGAGGACGGTGCCATCCCCTGGTTCCGCGGCCACCACCTGGACCCGTGGGACCACACCGAGGCCGCCATGGCCCTGGACGCGGCCGGCGAGCACGCCGCCGCGGCCCGCGCCTACGAGTGGCTCGCCCGCCACCAGAACACCGACGGCTCCTGGTACGCGGCCTACCACGACGGCGACCCGGACCAGGTCACCGACCGGAGCCTGGAGTCCAACTTCGTCGCGTACGTCGCGGTCGGCGTCTGGCACCACTACCTGTCCACCGGCGACGACGCCTTCCTCGACCGGATGTGGCCCGTCGTCTACGCGGCCGTCGAGTTCGTCCTCGGACTCCAGCAGCCCGGCGGCCAGATCGGCTGGAAGCGCGAGCCCGACGGCACGCCGGTGCACGACGCGCTGCTCACCGGCAGCTCCTCCGTCCACCAGGCGCTGCGCTGCGCCCTCGCCATCGCCGAGGTCCGCGAGGAGCCGCAGCCCGACTGGGAGCTGGCCGCCGGGGCCCTCGGCCACGCGATCCGCCGGCACCCCGAGCGCTTCCTCGACAAGTCCCGCTACTCGATGGACTGGTACTACCCGGTCCTCGGCGGCGCGGTCACCGGAGCCGACGCGCAGGCCCGGATCGAGGCCGACTGGGACCGGTTCGTCGTCCCCGGCCTCGGCGTGCGCTGCGTGGTCCCCAACCCGTGGGTCACCGGCGGCGAGAGCTGCGAACTCGCCCTCACCCTCTGGGCGATGGGGGAGTCCGACCGGGCCCTCGCGATCCTCCAGGACATCCGGCACCTGCGCGCCGGGAACGGCATGTACTGGACGGGGTACGTCTTCGAGGGCGCCACGGAGAGCGACAAGGCCGTGTGGCCCGAGGAGCAGACCGCCTGGACGGCGGGCTCCCTCCTCCTCGCGGTCGCGGCCCTCGGCGGCGAGGAGGCGACCGTCGCCGTCTTCGGCGGCGAACGGCTCCCGAGCGGCCTGGAGCCCGACTGCTGCGCCTAGGGGGTGGCGGCCGGACCCGTACGGAGCCGCCCGGGTGGCGGGCGTTCCTGGCCCGGGCGAGGCTGGCGGCACAGCCACCAGGGAGGTCCCGTCGTGCCCAGAAGTGTTTCGCGCGGAGTCGTGGCGCTGCTGCTGTCCTGCGCCCTGCTCCTGCCCACCGCCGCCTGCAGCAACGACGACACGCAGGGCGCGAGCGCGGCCTCCGCCCCCTCGGCCTCCGCGAGCTTCGAGCGGCAGAAGCTGGCGAAGACGCGGTTCGTGGCCAACGCCGGTCTGGCCGCGGGCGCCACGTACCAGTGGATCGTGAAGCCGTACCGCGCGGGGAAGTTCAAGAAGGGCGCGGACGGCCGGACCATCGCCCTGGTGAAGGCGGGCCTCGCGGGCGCGTTCACGTACAACCGGCTCAAGGCGGCGGTGAACAACGCCAAGGGCGACCCGCTGCTCTCGAAGGCGGTCGCGCCGCTCTCCGCCGGGATCGACTCGCTCAAGGACCTGGGGACGAAGCTGCGCAAGGGCGACGCGGGCGACGCGGACGTCGGCGCCTTCGAGAAGGTCATCAACGGCGTGAAGGACGCGGGCAAGAGCGCCGGCGCGAACGTCGTGGACAAGGTCCCCAGCGCCTCGCAGCTGAGCGGCGGCAGCTAGGAGCCGAGCCAGGAGCCGAGCCAGTTAGTCGGGCTACGAGTTGAGCTCCGCCAGGAGGCGGAGCGTGGCGGGGTCCGGTGAGGTGACCAGCAGGTCCGTCACCGGGCCCCGCCGCCATTCCTCCAGGCGCCCGGCGATCCGCCTCCGGGGGCCGACGAGCGAGATCTCGTCCGCGAAGGAGTCCGGTACGGCGAGCACGGCCTCCTCGCGCCGGCCCGCCGCGAACAGCTCCTGGATGCGGCGGGCCTCCTTCTCGTACCCCATGCGCCCCATCAGGTCGGCGTGGAAGTTGCGGGCCGCGTGCCCCATGCCGCCGATGTAGAAGCCGAGCATCGCCTTGACCGGGAGCAGCCCGGCCGTCACGTCCTCGCAGAGCCGCGCCCGGACCATGGGGGCGACGAGGAAGCCCTCGGGGAGCGTCTCCGGCAGGGCGTACACCTCGGCCCAGCGGTCGGGCGTCCAGTAGAGGGGCAGCCAGCCGTCGGCGATCGCGAGGGTCTGCGCGATGTTCTTGGGGCCCTCGGCGCCGAGCAGGACGGGGACGTCGGCGCGCAGCGGATGGGTGATCGGCTTGAGGGCCTTGCCGAGGCCGGTGCCGTCCGGGCCGTTGTACGGGTGGGAGTGGTGGCGTCCGTCGAGCCGGACGGGGGCCTCGCGGCGCAGCACCTGGCGGACCACGTCCACGTACTCGCGGGTCGCGGTCAGCGGGGAGCGGGGGAAGGGGCGCCCGTACCAGCCCTCGACGACCTGCGGCCCGGACAGGCCGAGCCCGAGCAGCACGCGCCCGCCGGAGAGGTGGTCGAGCGTGAGCGCGTGCATCGCGGTGGTGGTGGGGGCGCGGGCGGCCATCTGCGCGACGGCGGTGCCCAGCCTGATGCGGCTGGTGTGGGCGGCGATCCAGGTCAGCGCGGTGAAGGCGTCGGAGCCCCAGGCCTCGGCGGTCCACACGGAGTCGTAGCCGAGCCGCTCGGCCTCGCGGGCGAGGTCGAGGCGGTCGGGGGAGGGGCCGCGGCCCCAGTAGCCGAGGGCGAGTCCGAGTCGCATGCCCCACATCCTTTCTGACGGTCCGTCAGGTGCGTTGCGGGGACTGTACGGCAACGGCCCCCCGCCCGGAAGGGATTCCGGTCGGGGGGCCGTGTGCGCGAGGCGTACGGAGGCGTTAGCCGCGCTGGATGCCGGTCGTGTCCTGCAGGACACCGCGACGGCCGTCCTGCGTCTGGGCCACCAGGCCCGGACCGCGCTGCTCGACCGCGAGGTACCAGGTACCCGGGGCCAGCTCGGCGATCGGCGCCTGCGAGCCGTCCTCCGCGTACAGCGGACGCGCCACCGGGACCGCGAACCAGAACGGCGAGAAGTCCGAGGCCGGCTGCGCGGCCGCCTGCGGCTCGGGCTGCTGAGCGGCCTGCGGCTGCGGGGCGACGGCCTGCGCGCCGAACGGCTGACCCGCACCCTGCGAGGGGTCCTGCGGCCCGCCGTACGGCGGCTGCTGCGCACCCGGGTAGCCGTAACCGCCGGGGACGCCCGGCTGACCCGGCTGGCCGTGCATGCCGTACGGCGAGGGGGTCTGCGGCTTGGGCGCGCCGACGAGCGGGGCCTTGAGGGCGGGGACCATCGGACCGGCGACGGCGGCACCGGCCAGCACCAGGGAGGCGATGAGGCCGAGGATCAGACCCGCGCCGGCGTCGGCCCCGTTGAGGTCGATGATCGTCCAGAACAGCGACCAGGCGGTGATGACCGTGGCGGCGACGCCGAACTGGCCGATGTCCAGCCCCAGGACCTTGCGCGGCTGCGGCAGCGCACGGGTGAGGACGACCAGAGCCGCGCCGATCACGCCCACCAGATAGACGCCGAAGGCGTTCCCCAGGGAGTCCCAGGCGCTCGGGTTGTCGGCGAGCAGGCCCTTGTAGGAGAGGTAGTCCAGGAACGAGGCGATGAACAGCACCACCGCTGCACCGATCAGCACGCCATCGCCTCGGGTGAGGGAGCGGATATTCACGTAAGAGTCCTTCGTCGGGTCGTCGGTCGTCGCGTCGGGGGTGGCGCTCAGGTTCATGACAGGGGGTGGCCCCATCGTACGGAGCGAATCTATCGCCCGCCGGTACTACCCCCGGAGATAGGTGGCGATGCCGTCCGCCAGACCCTGGGCCGCCTTCTGCCGCCACGTCGACGACGTGAACAGCTGTGCGTCCTTCGGGTCACGCATGTTGCCGCATTCGACGAAGACCTTGGGGACGGTCGAGAGATTGAGGCCACCGAGGTCGTCCCGTACGTCCAACCCCGTACCGGAGCCGATGTAGTTGGCGGGCGAGGTCCCGGTGGCACGCGCGAAGCGCTCCGCGATCCGCTCGCCGAGGGCGCGGGAGGGGGCGACGATCTTCGCGGTGTCGGCGGAGCCCGCCCGCACCTTTGCGGGAAGGATCACATGGAAGCCGCGGTTGCCGGCGGCCGAACCGTCCCCGTGGACGGAGACGACGGCGTCGGCGCGGGCGGCGTTGCCGATCCTGGCCCGCTCGTCGATGCAGGGGCCCCAGGGGCGGTCGCCGTCGTGGGTGAGGACCACCTTGGCGCCGCGCGCGGTGAGGAGGTCGCGCAGCCGGTGGGAGACGTCGAGGGTGAAGGAGGCCTCGGTGTAACCGGCGTTGGTGGAGGTGCCGGTGGTGTCGCATTCCTTGCGAACCGTCCCGATATCGACCTTCTGGTTGATCTCGGTGGAATGGCGGAAATTGCCGGAGTTGTGGCCGGGGTCGATGACGACGGTCTTCCCGGCGAGCGAACGGCTCGCCTGGGAGGCGGGGAGCGGCGAGCGGGTGGGCCGGGAGGCGGAGGGCGAGGCGAACGGCGGACGCGACTGCGCCCCGCTCGCGCCCTGGGTCGCCCCGGTCGCCTGGGCTCCCTGGCCCTTCCCGCTCGGTGGCGAGGCCTGGGAGCTCGCGCACCCGGCGAGCGCGGCGCAGCAGCCCGCGGCGGCGAGGACGAGGGCGAGGGTACGGCGGGCGGTGTTCCGGTGGTCGTACGGCACCCCGCGACTTTAGGCCCTGTGCGGGGCGAAATGTGGCAGGGGTACGTAGCAGGTTGGTCACCGGCGTCACGGAACGGTGGACGCGTGTGGGCGAACCGTGAAGGGTAGGGGGGAACGAGGCGGCGGTGGGGTGCCACCGCGCACTGGACCCACGAGGGGGAACCGTGGTGGGGGAAGAACCGAACGACGCACGTCCCGAACCGAACGACAGACCTGAGGGCGGCGACTGGTTGATCAAGGGGAGCGGGGTGCCGTCCGGGGCGGCTTCCGACGGCCCTCCGGGAGCGCCGCCCGGGGCGGCTTCCGGTGGCGCTTCGGAGGCGCCTTCCGATACTCCTCCGGGCGCGCCTGCCGGAGCGCCTTCCGACGCTCCTGCGGACGCACCGCCCTGGGCCGCTCCGGCCCCTGCGACGCCGATCCGGCCGACTGCGGCTCCAGCGGCGCCCGGCGGCCCGGCGGGCCAGGGTGCTCCAGCGGCTTCGGAGGCTTCCGGGGCTTCGGCGGCTCCGGCGGCCCCCGCACCGGGGGCGGCCCCCGGTGCCGCCCCCGGTGTGGGAACACCCACGCTCGCCTTCGGGGCGCCGGCCGGTGCCGCGGCCGGGGCCGGGGCGCGGGCTGAGGGCACGGGCGCCGTTCCGCCCGCCTCCACGCCCGGGCCCGCGGCCGCGCCCGGCTGGGCGGGGGCCGGGACCGTGCCGCCGCCGCCCGGCGCCCCGCCCGGCTTCGGGCCGCCGCCGGGATACGGACCGCCCGGGTACGGCCCGCCCCCGGGGCACGGCCCCGCGCAGCCGCCCGGCGAAGCGAACCCGGCTCAGGCCGCCATGATCGGCCTGCTCAACCTCTCCTGCCTCGGCCTCGGCTACGTCCTGCTGAGGAACTGGATCGGCGCCGCGCTCTGCTGGCTCGCCACGGCCGCCCTGCTCGTGGCCGCGCTCCCCGCCGACGTCGACGGCGTGCCCGTCGGCCTCCTCGCCGGCTACGGCGCCTTCCTGCTCGCCGTCGCCGCCGACGGCGCCCGGCGCGGGCTGCGCGCCACGCTCCGGATCGGCGCCTCCTTCCGGCGCCTGGCGCTGCCGCTCGCCCTCGTGCTGCTCGCCGTGCCTGCCGGAGGCTCCCTCGCGTACGGAGCGGCCCGCGACGAGGCGAAGGAGCAGGCGCTGCTCGAACGGCTCGCGGCGGCCGACGCGCTGGTGAAGGAGGCCGACGGCCTCCCCTTCGACAAGGCCGAGCCGACACTCCGCAAGGCGCTCGACACCTATGCGGACCTCGGCACGAAGCACGCCGGATCGCGGGCCGGAAAGCTCGTCCCCGACCGCCTCGACGCGTACTACAAGACGGTCTCCGCCCCGTACGGGAAGAAGCAGTACTGCGCGGCCGTCCCGCCGCTCACGCACCTGCGGGAGCTCCCCTCCACCGTGGACAAGGGGCTGCTCGGCGCCCGGCCCGCCAAGACCGACGAACCGCTGGCCGAGTCGCTCTACCAGTGCGGCACGGCGGCCCTCGGCGTGCAGACGGCGAACCCGCCGGCGAGCGACAGCCTCAACAAGCTCCTCGACACCTTCCCGGAGTCCTCCCAGGCGACCCGCGTCGAACCGGCCGTCCGGGCGGCGATCAGGACCCGGACGACCGCCCTCGACGGCACCGAGCCCTGCGACGCCACCGGCCAGCTGCGCGCGCTGGTCTCCTCCCTCGACAACATGCCGGCGCCGTCCCTCAAGGGCGCGTCGAAGGAGGCGGCGGACGCGGTCCAGAAGGGCGACTTCGCCTGCGGGACCGACCACTTCAAGGACAAGGAGTTCAGCGAGGCGGCCACGGCCATGACGGACTACGCCAAGGCGTACCCGAACAGCCCGAAGGCCGCCCACGCCCGCTCGATCGCCATCGCCGCCGAGATCGCCGAGGAGGAGCCGGAGGCCGGCCGGAGCCTGCCCCCGTCCGACGTCCCCGGCGGCGGCCGGATGGTCATGGTGGTGAGCAACGACGGCCCCGGCGAGGTCGAGCTGCTCTACACGGGCCCGATGACCGGCAAGGTCACCCTCAAGTCGTGCGGGACCTGCACGAAGTACAAGACCCCGCTGCTCGTGAACTCCCCGAAGATCAAGGCCTGCTCCGGGCCGTCCTCGAAGTACCCGAAGGTGACCCTGCTGCTGCCCGCCGGCGACTACCACTTCCTCCAGAAGCGGGCGGCCACCGGCACCTCGGCGGCGGGCGACACCAAGTCGAGCAAGACGAAGATCGAACCGGGCTACAGCTACACCAACTGCCTGTACGTGACCTCGCTCTTCTGAACCGTCACGTGCGTGCGTCAGCGGCGGCGCAGGACCCGCAGCGAGTCGGTGACCGAGACCTCCTCGAAGTCACCCGACTCCAGCGCCCGCAGATAGATGCGGTACGGGGCCTGGCCGCCGTCCTCCGGGTTCGGGAAGACGTCGTGGATGACGAGCAGGCCCCCGGGGGCGACCTTGGGGGCCCAGCCCTCGTAGTCGTTCGTGGCGTGCTCGTCGGTGTGCCCGCCGTCGACGAAGACGAAGCCGAGCTGCCCGCCCCACACCTTCGCCACCTGCGGCGACCGCCCGACCACGGCGATCACGTGCTCTTCGAGCCCCGCCTTGCGCAGGGTCCGGCGGAAGGTCGGCAGGGTGTCCATGACCCCCACCTCCGGGTCCACCACGCTCGCGTCGTGGTACTCCCAGCCCGGCTGCTGCTCCTCGCTGCCCCGGTGGTGGTCCACGGTCACCGCGACCGTCCCCGCCTGCCGGGCCACGTCGGCGAGCAGGATCGTCGACCGCCCGCAGTACGTCCCGACCTCCAGGAGCGGCAGCCCGAGCTTCGCGGCCTCGGCGGCGGCCTCGTACAGCGCGAGCCCCTCCCCGACGGGCATGAAGCCCTTCGCGGCCTCGAAGGCGGCAAGAATCTCGGGCGCGGGCACGGACATGGTCACTCCTACTGGCGGGTACGCGGGTACGGGCGCCCATCGTGCCCTACGCGTCGCACTCGAACCACACCGTCTTCCCGTCGGCCGTCCCGTCGACCCCCCCACCGGTCCGTCACGGCCTCCACCAGGACGAGCCCCCGCCCGTCCTCGTCCATCGGATCGGCGGCCTTGGCGATCACGGTCCCGGGCACACCGTCCGCGACCTCCACCCGCAGCCCGTGCGGCTCCCGCAGCATCAGCACGGAACACCGCCGGCCGGGCACGTGCCGTACGACGTTCGCGACGAGCTCGGTGAGCGCGAGCGTCGTCGGGTCGGCGAGGTGGTCGAGCTCCCAACGGGTGAGGAACATGCGCAGGATGCGACGCATGTGACCGGCGGAGTGCTCACCGACGGTGAACCCCATGCGGTAGCTGGTGGCAAGTGCTGGGGGATAGAGGTCAGTTGCGTGATTCATGCCACCAGGATGGAGCGGTTTCGTTACGCTCGGCTACGGACCGAACACAACGCCTTGGTGCGTCTGCTTGGGGGGTGACCTCGCCGTGGTCAACATCCGCAACCTGGATCCGAGCGCCTCGCCGCTGGACTACTACGGTTTCGAACTCCGCCGGCTGAGAGAGGGAGCCGGACTCAGTCAGTCGCAGCTCGGAGACATCCTCTTCTGTACGGGCTCCCTCGTGGGCCAGATCGAGACGGCGAGAAAGGTCCCGACCAGGGAGTTCTCGGAGCGGCTCGACGCGGCGCTGTTGACGGGCGGGTTCTTCACGCGGCTGGTGGGGCTGGTACTGAAGAGCCAACTGCCGTCGTGGTTCAGACCGTACGCGGAGATGGAGGCGAAGGCGACGTACCTCTGCTCGTTCCAGGCGCAGCTGGTGTACGGCCTGCTCCAGACGGAGGGATACGCACGGGCCGTCTTGGGCGCCGGGTTCGAGAGTGACCTCGACGGGCTGGTCGCCGCCCGCATGGAGCGTCAGCGGATCTTGGATCGCGAGAACCCGCCACTGCTCTGGGTCGTCATGAGTGAGGCGGTGCTGCGCCAGGAAACCGGTGGGCGAGAGGTGATGCGAGACCAACTGGCCCACTTGTTGGGGATGCAGGAGCGTGAGTGGGTGAAGATCCAGATCCTCCCGTTCGAGGTCGGCGCGCACGGGGGACAGATGGGCTCCTTCAACCTCCTCCGCTTCGAGGACGACCCGGATCTCGTCTATACCGAAGACTTCGTCCAGGGACATATGACCGTGGATTCAGCCGCGTTCAGGCGAGGGTCGCTCCGTTACGATCACCTTCGAGCGGCCGCTCTCTCGGTGGAAGACTCGTCCGCGCTGATCACCCGCGTCATGGAGGAACACTATGGAGACGAACCAGAATCTGGCGGGAGCGCTCTGGCGTAAGTCCTCGTACAGCGGTGACACCGGCGGCGACTGCATCGAGTGCGCCCCCCTCGGCACCGCCGCCTGGCAGAAGTCCTCGTACAGCGGTGACACCGGCGGCAACTGCATCGAGGTCGCCGACCTCGCCGCCCACATCGCCGTCCGCGACTCCAAGAACCCCGAAGGCCCCGCCTTCCTCGCCGCCCCCGCCGCCTTCACGGCCTTCGTGAGCGCCGCCGCCGAGGGGCGCATCGGGCGCTGACCGTGGCAACCCTCATAGGGATGGTGATTCTCGCCCTCGTCCTGCCGACGTGGGCGGGGATCACGTACGTGGGGCTGGCACGGGCCCGGCGGGAGAACGCCGCACTGCCCCCGCCGCCCCGGCCCCGCCGTACACCCGCGAAGAAGGCCGCCTGGATCGCCGCGCTGGCCTTCGTCGGGGGCGGGGCGCTGCACGTGTACGGGCTCTCGTACATGCCCTTCCTCCAGCCGGAGGACGCGTGCTGGTTCAACGCGGGCCACATGGCGGTGCCCGACTCCAGCAGCGCGCTGCCCGTGAGCCTGGTGTGCGCGGGCGAGGAGATCGTCCCGTGGTGGGTCAACCCCGGGCTCCTCGTCCTCGCGGTCACCGCCGTCGCCGCGACCGTCACGAGCGTCGTCCTCGCCGTGAGGCGTCGGACGGAACGGACGAGGACACAGGAGGGGCGATGACACGCGTGCGCGAGGTCTACTACTACGACTACGGGGAGGACGACTTCGGGCTCAGCGGGTTCGCCGGGGAGCTGGTTGCCCGGACGGGGCTCCGCGTCGACGAGGGCGTCACCCTCGCGCTCGCCGGGGCTCTGGCGGAAACCGAGGACGTGCAACTGGGCGCAGACGTAAGGCTCCTGCTCGACTCCACGCTCGCGGACGAGGTACTGCACACGGTGTGGCTGGCTGTCGTACGACGCCGCTTCGACCCCGTCGAGGAGGGTACGGACATCCGTGGATGGCTGCGCCGGGTCTCCGCGGTGTGCCCGCCGTGCGTCCTGGAACGGGATCCGTACGAGGTGAAGAGCCTGGACGAGGTACGGCCGGTGGTGCCGGAGGAGGAGCTGTGCGCGGCGGTCGTGGCGGAGATCGAGTCGGCCACGGCCGGGCTCGCCCGCACGGTCGCGGTGCCGGACGTCGTGCCGGCGCTGCTGCGGGTGGTGCGGGAGGTGGACGCCGACCTCGGCCTCCGGCTGTTCCTGCGGGCGGCGAAGGCGTACTCCGTGACGTTCGGGAAGGAGGCGTACGACCGGCTGGTGGCGCTCGGGGACCGGCTGACCTATCCGTGGAAGGTTGTTGCCGGGGGACTGGAGGTGCGCTGGCCGCCCGTCGACCCCGGTCGGCGGGACCTCGGCATCGGTCGCTTCGGCGTGCAGATGCTGGCGGCCGCCTTCCGGGGGACGGACTGGTACCACCTGGGAACCGTGCGGGGGAACGTCCTGCGCGTCATCGAGGGCGATTACGGGGACGTGCCGGGGTCGTACGCGGCGGTGCTCCTGGAGGACGCACGGCGGCTCCTCGACTCCGCGCTGTCCGACGCGGAACTCACCGCGCTGTGGCGGGCCGTGTCCCGGCGTGTGCACGTCGTCGGCGAGGACGAGTTCGACGTCGACGTACGGGCCTGGCTGGAGCGGGTCGCCGGGATGTGCCTGGAGCACCTGGCGAAGGTCGATCCCTGCTACGTGCCGTACGTGTCCCCGGCCCGTGCGGAGTCGGCGGAAGCCGTGCTGCGGGAGGTCCGCGAGGCCATGCGCACCGACGTGGCCGAGGTGCGGGCCGTGTCAGGGGTCCTTGAGGGCGTCGTCACGACCATGGACCCGGATCTGGGCTTCCGCCTGCTCCTCCAGCTCCTCGCGACGTACGACGTCCCCGTCACCGACGTCCGGCGGGCCCGCTACCGGGAGCTCGCCGAACGACTCGGCTACAGTCCGGACCACGTCGACGACACGCTGCCGGAGCCCGAGGACTGACGGGTCAGGCCCCCGCGAGGACAGCCCGCAGTCTCCGTATCCCCGCTTTCCATTCCTCGCCGTCCGACTCCTCCCAGAGTTCCAGGAGTTCGGACGGCTCGGTGAGGATCCGGTCCAGGGACTCCACGGCCGCCGGGCGCAACTCCGCCGGAAGCGGCGGCAGCGGCTTCTTCGGGCCGTACGAGGTGGTGACGGGGGCGCCGCCCGGGCACTGGGCCGCGACCAGGGCCGCCGACGCGACGGCCTCCACCGCGAGGTCCGAGTCGAGGTACTCCCCGCCCGTCGCGGTCACCTCGCGGAAGGCCGCGAGCAGCACCTCGGCCCGCTTCTCCTCCGGGGCTTCGTCCACCCGGTAGGAGAAGTCGGCGGCGGTGTCGTTGTCGAAGGGGCCGATGTCCCACGTACCCATGGGGTGCTCGCTCTCTGCTGTTGCTCACCTGTACCGACAGCGTGGCAGACACCACTGACAACGCCCCTCGCCCTCAGAGGTGCGGGGGTGTCGTCGGCGTGCGTCATGGCCGGTGCATCCTCAAGGGGACTCCGGGCGGCTTTCGCCGGCCGAAGATCCCGACTCTAGTGGAGGGGCGTCGTCATCGACTTCGTTTCTGACCTTCCGTCAGAATGGAACGTGTTCTAGTCTGCCGCGCATGGGCATCAGCATGGGCATCGCCATCACGCACGAACAGCGGGAGCTCGCCCGGTCCGTCCGGGGCTGGCTCACCCGCGCCGTACCCCCCGAGGAGGTCCGCAAGCACCTGGACGTCCCCGACACCGCCACCGGACGGCCCTCGTACTGGGACGCCGCCGCCGAACAGGGGCTCCTCGGGCCGCACCTCCCCGAGGAGTGCGGCGGCGGGGGCGGCGACCTCGGGGACCTCGCCGTCGTCGTGGAGGAGGCGGCGCGGGCCCTGCTGCCCGGGCCCTACCTGCCCTCCGTACTCGCCGCCGAACTCCTCCACCGGTGCGGGCGGCGCGAGGCGGCGGGCACGCTCGCGCGGGGGGAGCGGATCGGGGCCGTCGCCCTCGGCGGCACCGGCACCCTCACCGCCGTCCGCACCGCGAGCGGATACCTCCTCGACGGCACCGCGCCCCCCGTCCTCGGCGGCGCCCAGGCCGACCTGGTGCTCCTCCGCGCCGCCACCTCCGACGGCTCCGTCTGGCTCGCCGCCGACACCGACGGCCTCGCCGCCCGGCCCCACGAGAGCGCCGACCCGACCCGCCCCACCGCCGAGATCGCCGCCCGCGCCGTCCACGTGCCCGCCGCACACGCCCTGGATCTCGACACCGCCCTCGTCCACGACCTCGCCGCCGTCCTCTTCGCCGCCGACGCCTGCGGAACCGCCGCCCGCGCCGTCGAGACCGCCGCCGAACACGCCCGCACCCGCGAGCAGTTCGGGCAGCCCATCGGACGGTTCCAGGGCGTCAAACACCTCTGCGCCGACATGCTCGTCCGGCTCGAACAGGCCCGCGCCCTCACCTGGGACGCCGCCCGCGCCGGCCAGGACAGTCAAGAGGGAGTCCGCTCCCTCACCGCCGCGCTCGCCGCCGCCACCGCCCTCGACACCGCGTACACCTGCGCCAAGGACTGCATCCAGATCCTCGGCGGCACCGGCTTCACCTGGGAGCACGACGCCCACCTGCTGCTGCGCCGCGCCCTCGTCGCCCGCCAGCTCCTCGGCACCGGCGACCACCACCGGCTCGCCGCCCTCCGGCACGCCGCCGCCGGCGTCCGGCGCGGCCTCCGCCTCGACCTGCCGCCCGAGGCCGACGCGTACCGCCGCGCGGCCCGCGAAGCCATCGCTCCCGCCGTCGGGCTCGACCCGGCCGCCGCCCGGCGCGTCCTCGCCCCCACCGGCTACGCGGCCCCGCACCTCCCGGAGCCGTACGGGCTCGGCGCGGGCCCCCTCCAGCAGCTCGCCGTGCAGCGGGAGCTGGACGAGGCCGGAATCACCGTCGCCGGACTCGGCATCGCCACCTGGGTGGTGCCGTCCCTGCTCGCCCATGGCACCCCGGAGCAGCAGGCCGAGCACCTCGGCCCGACCCTGCGCGGCGAACGCCTCTGGTGCCAGCTCTTCTCCGAGCCCGGCGCCGGCTCCGACCTCGCCTCCCTGCGCACCCGCGCCGAGCGGACCGAGGACGGGCGCTGGCGGATCAACGGCCAGAAGGTGTGGACGAGCGCCGCCCAGTGGGCCCACCACGGCATCCTGCTCGCCCGCACCGACCCCGCCGCCCCCAAGCACCAGGGGCTCACCTACTTCCTCGTCGACATGCGGAACACCCCCGGAATCGACGTCCGGCCGCTCAAGGAGATCACCGGGGACTCCCTCTTCAACGAGGTCTGGTTCGACGACGTCCTCCTCCCCGCCGACGCCGTCGTCGGCGAGGTGAACGACGGCTGGCGGGTCGCCCGCAACACCCTCGGCAACGAGCGCGTCCACATGGCCGACCAGGTCGCCTTCGACACCGGCCTCGAAGCGCTCATCACGCAGGCGGACGGGGTCGACAGCTCCGTACGCGTACGGATCGGGGCCCTGCTCGCCGAGGCGCACGCGCTCGCGTGCATCGGCCTGCGCACCACCCTGCTCCAGGTGTCCGGACTCGAACCCGGCGCGGGCGCCAGCGTCCGCAAACTCGTCCAGACCCTCCACCAGCAGAGACTCGCCGAACTCGCCCTCGAACTCCTCGGCCCCGAGGGCGCCGTGCGCGAGGGCCCCGGCGAGCGGGCCGTCCACGGACTGCTCATGTCCCGCTGTCTCACCATCGCGGGCGGCACCACCCAGGTACAGCTCAACGTCGTCGCCGAGCGCCTGCTCGGCCTGCCGAGGGACTGAGGGGGAAGCACGATGACCACCAAGGCGTACGTCGTCGGCGTCGGAATGACCAAGTTCGAGAAGCCGGAGACCCGGGACTGGCAGTACTGGGACATGGCCCGCGAGGCCGGCACCGCCGCCCTCGCCGACGCGGGCGTCCCCTACGCGCGCGTGGAGCAGGCCGCCGTCGGCTACTGCTTCCAGCCCTCCACCGCCGGCCAGCGCGCCGTCTACGAACTCGGCCTCACCGGCCTCCCCGTCCACAACCTCAACAACAACTGCGCCACCGGCTCCACCGCCCTCATGGTCGCCCGGCAGTTCGTCGAGGGCGGCATCGCCGACTGCGTCCTCGCCCTCGGCTTCGAGAAGATGAGCCGGGGCTCGCTGGGCGGTGGGGCGGGGGCCGGAGACTTCTCGACCTCGCCCGTCGCCCGGCACTACGGCATCATGGCCGCCGCCCACGGCTTCGAGGCGTCCCCGCCCACCGCCCAGATCTTCGGCAACGCCGCCCGGGAGCACATGGAGCGGTACGGGACGACCGAGGTGCAGCTCGCGGCCGTCGGCGCCAAGAACCACCGGCACTCGGCGAACAACCCCAACGCCCAGTTCCAGGACGTCCGGACGGTCGACGAGATCCTCGCCGCGAAGACCGTCCACCGGCCCCTCACCAAGCTCCAGTGCTCGCCCACCTCCGACGGCGCGGCCGCCGTCGTCGTCGTGTCGGAACGTTTCGTCGCGGAGCACGGCCTCCAGGACCGGGCCGTGGAGATCGCCGGCCAGGCGATGACCACCGACACCGAGGACTCCTTCGCCTCCGGCTCCTGCGTCGACGCCGTCGGCCGCCCCATGTCCCGGGCCGCCGCCCGCCTCGCGTACGAGCGCTCGGGCCTCGGCATCGAGGACGTGGACGTCGTCGAACTCCACGACTGCTTCTCGATCAACGAGCTGCTGACGTACGAGGCGCTCGGCATGTGCGAGGAGGGCGCCTCCGGCAAACTCGTCGAGTCCGGCGCCACCACGTACGGCGGGCGCTGGGTCGTGAACCCCTCCGGCGGCCTCATCTCCAAGGGCCACCCGCTCGGCGCCACCGGCCTGGCCCAGGCCGCCGAGCTGGTCTGGCAGCTGCGCGGCGAGGCGGGAGCCCGGCAGGTGACGGGGGCACGGGTCGGACTCGCCCACAACATCGGCCTGGGCGGGGCGGCGGTGGTGACGCTGCTGCGGAAGGCGTGACACCGCACGGGCCGCAAGCCGTAGGACTCACGGCGTATGTACGGGGCGCAACCGGTCTGCGACCATCACGCTCATGCCGCAGACCGACTCCGCCGCCACGACCGGGTCCTCCGCCGTCCGACGCTCCCCCCGCCCCTGGGCGGTCGTCCTGACCGCCTGTGCGGGACAGTTCCTCGTCGTCCTCGACGTCTCCGTCGTGAACGTCGCACTGCCGTCGATGCGGTCCGACCTCGGGCTCTCGGCGGCCGGCCTGCAGTGGGTGATCAGCGCGTACGCCATCGCCTTCGCCGGGTTCATGCTGCTCGGCGGGCGGGCCGCCGACCTCTACGGGCGCAAGGCGATGTTCCTGCTCGGGCTCGGGCTCTTCACCGCCGCCTCGGTCGCCGGCGGCCTCGCCCAGGAGGGCTGGCAGCTCGTCGCGGGCCGCGCGGTCCAGGGCCTCGGCGCGGCCCTCCTCTCCCCGGCCACGCTGACCCTGGTCACCGGCGCCGTCCCGGCCGGCTCCGCCAGGACCCGGGCCATCGCCACCTGGACGGCGGTGGGCGCGGCCGGCGGCGCGGCGGGCGGCTTCGTCGGCGGGCTCCTCGTCGACCTGCTCTCCTGGCGCTGGGTCCTCCTGGTCAACGTCCCCGTGGGCGTCGTCGTCCTGGCGGGCGCGCTGCTCCTGATCCGCCAGAGCCGCACCGGCGCCGGCCGCCGCCTCGACCTGCCGGGCGCCGTCCTCGTCACCGCGGGCCTCGCCACCCTCGCGTACGGCATCGTCCAGACCGAGGCGGCCGGCTGGACGGACCCGGCGACCCTGACGGCGCTCCTCGGCGGCCTCGGGCTCCTCGCGGTCTTCGTGGCCGTCGAGGCCCGCACGGAGGCCCCGCTGATGCCGCTGAAGCTCTTCCGCACGCGGGCGGTGTCGGCGGCCAACGTGGGGATCCTGCTGTGCGGTTCGAGCTCCTTCGGCATGTGGTTCTTCATGACGACGTACGCGCAGAGCGTCCTCGGCTACACCCCGCTCCAGGCCGGTCTCGCGCTCGTCCCCAGCTCCCTCGGCGTCGTCCTGGGCTCGAAACTGGCCCCGCGCCTGATGCCGGCCGTCGGCGCCCGGAACCTCGCGGCGACCGGCGCGCTCGTCGGGGCCGCCGGCTTCGCCTGGCAGTCGACGATGACCGTCGACGGCGGCTTCCTGGCGACGATCCTCGGCCCCGGGATCCTGATGATGGGCGGCATCGGCCTGGCGACCACCCCGCTGGCCACCCTCGCCACGTCCAGTGCCGCCCCGGGCGACGCGGGCCTCGTCTCCGGCCTCGTCAACACCTCCCGCACGATGGGCGGCGCCCTCGGCATCGCGGCCCTGACCACGCTCGCGACCGCCGTCACGGGCCCGACCGCGACCCCCGTCGGCCTCACCGCCGGTTACGCGGCGGCCTTCCGCGTCTCGACGGCCATCCTCGTCGGCGCGGCCCTGCTGATGCTGGTGTGGCTGCCGAAGCGGAACTCCGGGGCTCAGAGCCAGCCCTGCTGACGCGCCGCCCGCACCGCCTCCATCCTGTTGCGCGTGCCCGTCTTGCCGATCGCGGAGGACAGGTAGTTGCGGACGGTGGACTCCGAGAGGTGGAGGGTGGCGGCGATGTCCGCGATCGTCGCGCCGTCCACCGAGGCCGCCAGGGCGTCCCGCTCACGGGCCGTCAGCGGGTTCGGGCCCGCGCTGAGGGCCGCCGCCGCGAGGGCCGGGTCGATCACCGTCTCGCCCCGCAGCACCTGCCGGACCGCCTCGGCCAGGTCCTCCACGGGACCGTCCTTCACGAGGAAGCCCGCCGCGCCCGCCTCCATCGCCCGGCGCAGGTAGCCGGGGCGGCCGAAGGTGGTGAGGATCAGGACCTTGCAGTCCGGGACCTCGTCCCGCAGGTCCGCCGCCGCGTCCAGGCCCGATCGTCCCGGGAGTTCGATGTCGAGCAGGGCCACGTCCGGGCGCGCGACGAGCGCCGCGTCGACGATCTCGTCCCCGCGTCCGACCTGCGCGACGACCTCGATGTCGTGCTCCATCCCGAGCAGCAGGGCCAGCGCCCCGCGCATCATGCCCTGGTCCTCGGCGAGCAGCAGTCTGATCATTCCGTGGGCTCCCCCTCGTGCGGTGCGGGGGTCTCCACGGGGAGCTCCGCGGTGACCCGGAACCCGCCCCGCGGAGCCGGTCCCGAGTCAAGAGTGCCGCCTGCCGCGGCGACCCGCTCGCGCAGGCCGCGCAGGCCGCTGCCGGGCGCGGTGTCGGAGGGGCCGCGGCCGTCGTCCGTGACGGTGAGGCGGACCCGGTCGGCGGAGCCGGTGAGGTCGATCTCGCAGCGGGACGCGCCGCTGTGCCGTACCGCGTTGGTCGCCGACTCCCGCACCACCCAGCTCAGCAGGGCCTCCGTCTGGGGCTCCAGGAGCGGGCCCGAGCGGCGCACGACCGGTTCGATGCCGGCCGAGGAGAGCGCGTCGCGCGCCCGGTCCAGTTCGGTGGCGAGGCTGCCCTCGCGGTAGCCGGTCACCGCCTCCCTGATCTCGGTGAGCGCCTGACGGCCCACGGACTCGATGTCCGCGACCTGTGCCAGGGCCGCGTCCAGGTCGTGCGGGGCGAGCCGGCGGACGACCTCGGACTTCACCACGATCACCGAGAGGGTGTGGCCGAGCAGGTCGTGCAGGTCGCGCGAGAACCGCAGCCGTTCCTTCTCGACGGCCGTACGGGCCAGCTCCTCCCGGGTCGCCCGCAGCTCCCGGACCGTCTCGTCGAGCGCGAGGATCGCCGCCGTCACCATGACCGAGATGAAGGTGCCGTACACGACGCCGATGGAGCTCCAGTCGTCCTTCCAGAGCGTCACCGCCCCGGCCGCGGCGACCAGCGGGAACGCGATCAGGGGCAGTCGCCTGCCCCGCCGGACCACCGCGCCGACCGCGAGGCCCAGGAGCGGGAAGAGGAGCAGCCACCCCCGGCCGTAGCCGATGGCGAGGGCGAAGGTGAGCGCGCCGAGGGCGGCGAGGAGGACCCAGGTCAGCGGGGCCTCGCGGCGGCCGCGGTCGAAGGCCCGGAAGACGATCGCGATGTAGAGGGTGTTGAAGGCGAGCAGCCCGAGGCCGCCGAGCCACGGGTTCGGCGCCTCCCCGCCGAGGAGGTGGGAGAGGGCGCCGAGGCCCATGAGGAGCCAGGGGAGGAGGCTCGCTCCGGTCGGCCCCCGTTCGTCGCGTGCCCGCGCCCAGTCTCTCCACCGCTGCCGCTTCTCCATGCCCACTCCCTACGCCGTCCTCGCCGAACGACGGTACGAGACCGCCGCGTACGCGCCGAACAGGGCCGCCCAGACGGCGATGACCGCGAGCGCAGCCGCGCCGGGGGCGTGGCCGCCGGCCACCGAGACGCCGAGCTCGGCGAAGCGGTTGGTCGGGGTGTACGCGGAGAGGGAGCGCAGCCAGTCGGGGAAGAGGCTCACCGGGAACCACAGGCCGCCGAGGACCGCGAGGCCCAGGTTGCAGGCGATGTTCGCGACCCCGGTGGTCTGCGCGGTGAGCCGGTAGCCGTTGCCGATGCCGAGGAGGGTGAAGGGGAGCGAGCCGAGCCAGAGGGTGAGGGCGACCACGGCCCACTCCCAGGCCGCCAGGTGGACGCCGTTGACGAGGCCGCCGGCGAGGAGGACCCCGACGATCGAGGGCAGCACCACCACCGAGCCGGTGAGGGCGCGGCCGGTGACGACCTGGCGCGGGCTCATCGGTGTGATCCGCAGCTGCCGCAGCCAGCCGGACCCCTTGTCCTCGGCGACGCCCGTGCCGATCGACAGGGCGGCGCCGAGCGCCCCGTACGCCGCCATGCCGACCATGGAGGCGGTCTTCCACTCCTCTTCGTTCTGGCCGCCGAGGTTGGTGAAGAGGAGGTACATCATCACCGGGACGGCGATGGTGCCGACGGCGAAGCCGGTGTCGCGCAGGGTGCGGCGGACTTCGAGGCGTACGTACGCGGTGATCATCGGGCCGTCTCCAGGGGTCGGGCGTGCGTGGTGAGGGCGAGGAAGGCGTCGTTGAGGGACACGGGGGCGACTTCGAGGCCCCGGATCGCCTTCCGTTCGGCGAGGGCGCGGACGGTCGCGTCGGAGTCGGCGGTGCGGAGCCGGGCGCGGTCGCCGCGGATCTCCACGGAGGTCACTCCGGGGAGCAGGTCCAGGCCCTCGCTGGGGCCGCCGGCCAGGTCGAAGACGACGAAGCCGCCGCCGGCCGCGCGCTTGAGCTCCTCGCCGGTGCCGTCGGCGAGGACGCGGCCGGAGTCGATGACGACGATCCGGTCGGCGTGGGCGTCGGCCTCCTCCAGGTAGTGGGTGGAGAAGAGGACGGTGTTGCCGCGCCGGGCGTAGCCGCGCATCGAGTCCCAGAAGACCTCGCGGGCCTCGACGTCGAGGACGGCGGTGGGCTCGTCGAGGACGACCAGTTCGGGGTTGCCGGCGAGGGCGACGGCGAAGCGGACGCGCTGGACCTGGCCGCCGGAGAGGCGGTCGACCCGGCGGTCGGCGAGTTCGGTGAGGCCGGCGAGTGCGAGGGCCTCGGCGACCGGCATGGGCTCGGGGTAGGTGCGGGCGACGAAGGTGACGAGCTCGCGGACGGTGACCCGGGGGACCGGACGGCCGTCCTGCAGCATCGCGCCGGTCCGGCCGGCCGCGACGGCGCGGGCCGGGGTGTCGCCGAAGAGCCGCACCTCGCCGCCGTCGGGCTCGTCGAGGCCGAGGAGCAGGCCGATGGTGGTGGACTTGCCGGCGCCGTTGCGGCCGAGCAGGGCGACGGTCTCGCCGCGCCGGATGGTGAGGTCGATGCCGTCCACGGCGCGGACCGGTCCGAAGGACCGGGTGACTCCGGTGAAGGCGACCGCTGTCTCGTTCTTCATGGGGACGACGCTACGGAGCGGGGGCCACGGCCCGGCAGGCGCGGATGTACGGACCCGGCCGTGACAAATGTCCCGGGTGCCTTGCCCCGAAGCATTTCTGACATGCCGTCAGGAGGGTTCACAACTCCTGTCGCCTCGGCTATACATGGGGTCCACCGACCTAGAACGCGTTCTAGAACGGGCGCGTACGGGACGGTCCCCGCACGGCCTCGGTGCGGCCGACGGTGCGGACGGCCGCGCCGAGGTCTTCCATGGAACGAGGAGCAGCAGCCCGATGCCCATCGACCCCGCCAAGGCCGTCGCCGCCGAACCCCGCAGCGCCGAGATCTCCTGGGACCACAAGGACGTCCAGCTCTACCACCTGGGCCTCGGGGCCGGCGTCCCGGCGACCGACCCCGACGAGCTCCGCTACACCCTGGAGTCCCGGCTCCACGTCCTGCCCAGCTTCGCCACCGTCGCGGGCGCCGGCATGGGCGTCGTCGGCGGGCTCTCCGCCCCCGGCATCGACATCGACCTCGCCGCCGTCCTGCACGGCGGCCAGTCGATCACCCTCCACCGCCCCCTGCCCACCGCCGGCCGGGCCGTCTCCACCTCCCGCGTCGCCGCCGTGTACGACAAGGGCAAGGCCGCCGTCCTCGTCCTGCGCTCCGAGGCCGCCGACGAGGACGGCCCGCTCTGGACCAGCGACGCCTCGATCTTCGTACGCGGCGAGGGCGGCTGGGGCGGCGACCGCGGCCCCTCCGAGCGCCTCCCGCTCCCGGACCGCGCGCCCGACGCCGACGTCGAGCGGCCGATCCGCGAGGAACAGGCCCTGCTCTACCGGCTCTCCGGGGACTGGAACCCGCTCCACGCCGACCCCGAGTTCGCCAAGCTCGCCGGCTTCGACCGGCCGATCCTGCACGGCCTCTGCTCGTACGGCATGACCCTCAAGGCGGTGGTGGACACGCTGCTCGGCGGAGACGTCACCCGCGTCCGCTCGTACCGCACGCGCTTCGCCGGGATCGTCTTCCCCGGCGAGACCCTGCGCATCCGGATGTGGGCCGGCGACGGCCGCGTCCAGGTGGCGGTGACGGCCGTGGAGCGCGACGACGCCCCGGTCCTCGCCGACACCCTCGTCGAGCACTCCTGACCGCTTGATCGCCTGATCGCCCGATTGGAGCCGCACCATGCGCGCAGCCGTACTGCACGAGATCGGCCAGGACAAACTCGAAGTCCTCGACGACGTCGAGGCGGTGGGCTTCGGCCCCGGCAAGGTGCGGATCCGGGTGAGGGCCACCGGCCTGTGCCACTCCGACGTCTCCGCCATGAGCGGCGTCCTCCCGCAGCCCGCCCCCTTCGTCCCCGGCCACGAGGGCGCCGGCGAGATCCTCGACGTCGGCGACGGCGTCACCGGGCTCACCCGGGGCCAGCGGGTCCTGCTCTGCTGGCTGCCCGCCTGCGGCAGCTGCCCCGCCTGCAGGCGCGGCCAGACCCAGCTGTGCCTGGCCGGCTTCATGAACGCCGGCACGCCCAACTTCAAGCGCCCCGGCGGTGACGTCTTCGGCTTCGCCGGCACCGGCACCTTCACCGAGGAGGTCGTCGTCGACGCGGGCTGCGCCGTCCCGATCCCCGACGACGTGCCCTTCGACATCGCCGCCCTCATCGGCTGCGGCGTCACCACCGGCCTCGGCGCCGCCATCAACACCGCCAAGGTGGAGGCCGGTTCGTCGGTCGCCGTCATCGGCTGCGGCGGCGTCGGCATCTCCGCGATCCAGGGCGCCAGGCTTCAGGGCGCCGCCCAGATCGTCGCCGTCGACCCCGTCGAGTCCCGGCGCGAGGCCGCCCTGAGGTTCGGCGCCACCGAGGCGGTCGCCCCCGAGGCGCTCGCCGACGCCAGGCAGCGGATCACCGGCGGCGAGGGCTTCGACTACGTCTTCGAGGTCGTCGGCAGGTCCGCCACCGCCCGCACCGCGTACGAGACGACCCGGCGCGGCGGCACCCTCTGCGTCGTCGGCGCGGGAGCCCTCGACGACTTCCTCCAGCTCAACATGTTCGAGCTGTTCTTCGACGAGAAGCGGATCCTGCCCTCCATGTACGGGGGCGGGGACGTGCTCCGCTCGTACGAGCGCGCCATCGCGCTCTGGCGGGCCGGCCGCATCGACCTGGAGTCGCTGATCACCCACCGGGTGCCGCTGGCGGGCATCAACGAGGCCCTGGAGCAGATGCGGACCGGCGCGGCCCTCCGTACCTGCATCGAGATCTGAGAGGACTCCGGTCATGTCACTGCCTCTTGAGGGGCTGAGCGCGATCGTCACCGGCGCCGGGCGCGGACTCGGCCGCGCCGAGGCCCTCGAACTGGCCCGGCTCGGCGCTGCCGTCGTCGTCAACGACTACGGGCAGCCCGGCCGCGACGGCTCGGGCGAGGCCTCCGCCGCGCCCGCCGAGGAGGTCGCGGCGGAGATCCGCGCGGCGGGCGGCCGGGCGGTCGCCCACCTCGGCGACGTCTCCGACTTCGAGACGGCGCGGGCCCTGGTCGACCTGGCGGTGGCCGAGTTCGGGAAGCTGGACGTCCTGGTCAACAACGCGGGCATCCTGCGCGACCGGATGGTCTTCTCGATGAGCGAGGACGAGTGGGACTCGGTCGTACGCGTCCACCTCAAGGGCCACTTCAACACCACCCACTTCGCGGCGGTCCACTGGCGGGGCCGCTCCAAGGCGGGCGAGTCCGGCGTCTACGGCCGCATCGTCAACACCTCCTCGGAGGCCTTCCTCGCGGGCTCGGCCGGCCAGCCGAACTACGCGGCGGCCAAGGGCGGCATCGTGGGCCTGACCACCTCGTCGGCGCTCGCGCTCGCCCGGTACGGGGTCACGGTGAACGCGATCTGCCCCCGGGCCAGGACCCGGATGACCGAGGACGTCTTCGCCGGCTTCGGAGAGCCGGGGGAGGGCGAGCTCGACCCGCTGTCACCGGACCACGTGGCCCCGCTCGTCGGCTATCTGGCGTCCCCGGCGGCGGCCGGGGTCAACGGACAGCTGCTCGTCGTGCACGGCGGGATGGTGGCGGTCGTGGACCGGCCGAAGGTCGCGGCCAAGTTCGACACGGCCAAGGAGGCGTTCACGTACGAGGAACTGGACTCCCTCCTGACCCCGCACTACGCGTCCCGCCCGGCGGGCGAGACCTTCGCGGCGACGGAGGTGCTGGGTCTGAAGAAGGGCTAGGGGGTGTCTTGTCGATCAGGCCGGATCAGGGAGCGGCGTCTGGTGCCGTGGATCGCAAGGCGGAGGAGGGAGGCAACGCGGAGCGTTGTCGTACGCGATGGCCTGCATCGGCGCCGCCCTCGGGCTGCGCTGCACCGTGCGAGCGCTCGATGCGACCGGCCGGTCACGGCGCAACTGGCTG
>NZ_JBEXSZ010000057.1:0-45764 GCF_040613865.1 Streptomyces sp. NPDC006197
GACGTCCGGGTGGCGGCCACTCCCTTGTGTCACGGAAGCCAGAACGTGATCGGTTTATTGCATTTTCAATGCGGCGGTTGGTCGTTTTTATCTGCATGGAATGACCGGTGGAGGCTGTCCTTCCAGCAAGGTCACATGGCGAACCCGAACTGACTATGCTCCCCGATGTGTTGCGGAGCGCTCACAGCGAGTCATGAACGCTGCGAGCGCACGGACGGAGCGCGGCTGCGAGAAAAGCGGCCATCGACGCGATCTCGAAGCGCCCCGTCGGCGCATCGCATCACCTCAGTCCGTTCATTTCAGACGGTTTAGGGACCCCTTGATGGTTCGTGCAGGTTCAATTTCCAGACCCCGGCCGACCGCCGTCGCCCGGGTATGGCTCCTCCCTCCCGGAGTTCTGGCCGCGGCCTCCGCCATAGCGCTGCTGCTCTGTCCCGCGCGGATACGGACACCGGTCACCTGGTGCGGACTCGCCGCGGTCCTCCTGACGGCCCTCACCTCCGCCACCGCCGCGCGCCGAACCCGCGCGGTGGAAGCGGGCCGCCACACACGGGCGAGCGCCGAGGCGGCGGAGCGGCACGCCCAGCGCGAGGCCGAACTGCTCGGGCGCCTGGCCGATCAGCGGGCCACCGTCGTCTGGCTCGCCGAAGAGCTCCTGCCCGCGACCGTCGCCCGTCTGCAGAAGGGCGACCGCTCCTCGGAGATCCTCGGCGCCGTCAGCTTCGGGAAGCACCTCGACCCCGACTACACCGAGGCGCTCAAGGGGGCCCTGCGGACGTTCCTGGAAGCCGTGGAGGCCGAGGAGCACACCCGGGACGCCTCCCAGCGGGCCCTGGTGGCGGTCGCGCGCCGGGTCCAGGCGATCGTGCACCAGCTCGCCAAGGACCTCCACGCCATGCAGATCCTGCACGGCACGGACCTCGTGGTCTCCCGCGGCCTGCAGAACGTCGACCACCGCAACGCCCTGATCGGCCGCCTCGCGGCCAGCATCGCGGTCCTCGGCGACGCCAGGCCCGGCCGCCAGTGGTCGAAGGCGATCCCGCTCTACGACGTCCTGCGCGGGGCCATGTCGCGCATCGTGGACTACCCCCGGGTGAAGCTGCAGTCGGTGACGGAGGTGGCGGTGATCGGCCCCGGCGCCGAGCCGCTGATGCACCTGCTCGCCGAACTCCTCGACAACGCCACCACGTTCTCGCCGCCGCACACCCCCGTGGAGGTGACCGCGAGCGAGGTGCCCTCCGGCATCGCGATCGAGATCGAGGACCGCGGCGTCGGACTCACCGAAGAGGTCCGGCAGCGCGTCGAGCGCGTCATGGCGCAGTCGCGGACCGGAATCAACCTGTCGGGCCTCGGCGAGCTCACCCAGATCGGCCTTCCGGTCGTCAGCCGGCTGGCCCGCGAGCACGGCTGCGAGGTCGACCTGCGCACCTCCGCCTACGGAGGCGTACGGGCCGTGGTCCTCGTCCCCCGCAATCTGATCACCACGGTCCCGCAGTCCGCCCTGCGGATCCCGGACATCGCCCGGAGGCGTACGGGCGGTGGCCCCGTCCTGCCCCGGCCGACACCGGCGCCCGACGCCACCGCGGGCTCCGGCGAGGTCAGGAAGACCGCCAACGGACTCCCGCAACGACGACGGGAGCCTCCCGTGCTCCCGCAGCGACGACGCGAGTCGCCCGTTCCCACCCCGGTCGTCCAGACGGGGCCCGCGCCCGCCGATCCGGCGGCCTCCCGGGGCGCCTCCGCCGACGCCCGCCAGCCGGGCCTGATGTGGGAGGCGTTCAACGGCGACAAGAGAGGCGACAAGAGAGCGGTCGCCGAACCTTTCCCTTCCCCCAGCGAGCCGTCAGATGAGGACGAGTAACATGCAGCCACTGCCGAACATGGACTGGATGCTCACGGAGCTCGTGAGCAGCGTCCCGTACGTGCGACACGTGGTCGTCCTGTCGTCGGACGGCCTGTGCATCGGGCAGGCGAACACGGCCCCCGACACGGCCGACGCGATCGCTGCCGCCTGCTCCGGCATCCAGAGCCTGGCGCGGGCCATCGCGCAGATGTTCCCGCAGGGGGACGGGTCGACGCGGATGGTCGGCATCGAGGCCGACGGCGGCTACTTCTCCCTGATGGCGGCCGGCCCCGGGGCCTATCTCGCGGTCCTCGCCGACCAGGAGGTGGACGCCGGACTCCTCGGCGACCGCATGCGGACGCTGGTGATCCGGATCGGCCAGCACATGACCAGCCCGCCTCGTGAGGACGTCGGGCAGGCGATGTGACATCGGAGAACCAGGACCCCTGGAATGAAGGCACACCCGTCCCGCTCTACGTCATTACCGGTGACCCGGACTCCGTGGCCAAGACCTTCAACCTGGTCACCCTCATCGCGACGAGGTCCGAGCCCGACCCCGCCATGCAGCCCGAGCACGCGGCCATCCTCTCCCTGTGCTCGTACCCGCTCTCGGTGGCCGAGGTCTCCGCATACCTCAGCCTCCCCTTCAGCGTCGTCACCGTGCTGCTCTCCAAACTCGTCGAGGAGGAGCGGGTCGAGGCCATCGCACCCGTCCCCGTGGCGGCCTATCCCGAACGCGACCTACTGGAGGCGGTGATCCATGGACTACGCAAGCTCTGACGTACTCGATGCCGGCCGACGCGACACCGACCTGCTGCTGCCCCACGGCGCCAGGGGGGTCAAGGTCGTCATCGTCGGCGGCTTCGGGGTCGGCAAGACCACCATGGTCGGGGCGGTGAGCGAGATCCCGCCCCTGACCACCGAGGAGACCATGACGCAGGCGGGCGTCGGGATCGACGACAACCCCGGCGCCAAGGACAAGAAGACCACGACCGTCGCGATGGACTTCGGACGGATCAGCATCAACGAGGAGCTGATCCTCTACCTGTTCGGCACCCCCGGACAGGAGCGCTTCTGGTTCCTGTGGAACGGCATCTTCGAAGGCGCGCTCGGCGCGGTGGTCCTCGTCGACACCCGCAGGATCGAAGTCTCCTTCGAGGTCATCACCCGGCTCGAGGACCGCCGCGTCCCGTTCGTCGTGGCCGTCAACGCCTTCCCGGAGGCCCCGAAGTACCCCCTAGCAGACCTCCGCACCGCTCTGGCCCTCAGCGAAACCGTGCCCATCGTCACCTGTGACGCACGGGACAGGGCGTCCTGCCGCGACGCCCTGCTCTCGCTGATGGGCTACCTGTGCACCCTCGCCGCCGCCCAGGAGACCGCATGACCGTCCCGCCCACCGAACACGCCCCCGCACAGCCCGGGGCCGTCCCGCCCCCGGGCTGCCCGGCCCACATCGCCGACGGCCCCGGTGGGGCCACCCGGCTCTACGGCCCCGCCGCGGAGACGGACCCCATGGGCCTGTACGAGAAGCTGCGCGCCGCCCACGGCCCGGTGGCGCCCGTCCTGCTCGACGGCGACGTACGCGCCTGGCTCGTCCTGGGGTACCTGGAGAACCGCGACGTGGCCAGCCGCCCGACCCAGTTCTCCCGCGACCCCCGCGTCTGGCACGGCTGGCGCAGCGGGGAGATCGACCCCGCCACCTCCCCGCTCATTCCGATGATCGGCTGGCGCCCCGACTGCGTCTGCGCCGACGGCGAGGAGCACCAGCGGCTGCGCGGCGCGGTCACGGCCGGCCTCAACCAGTTCGACCACCGGGGCGTCCGGCGCCACATCACCCGCTTCGCCCACCAGGTGATCGACACCTTCTGCGAGAGCGGCGAGGCGGATCTGGTGGAGCAGTTCACCGAGGCCGTGCCCATGCTCACCCTCAGCCATCTGCTCGGGATGTCGGACGAGGACGCCCCCAGGCTCGTGCACGCCGCCCGTGACCTGTTCAAGGCCACCGAGACCTCGCTCGCCAGCAACGCCTACGTGCTGGAGTGCCTCGAACAGCTCGTCGCCGAGAAGCACGCCCGGCCGGGACACGACATCGCCTCCGCGCTCCTCGCCCACCCCGCGGGGCTCACCGACGAGGAGGTCCAGCACCACCTGCGGCTCATCCTGCTCGCCGGCTACGAGACGACCGCCAACCTCATGTCGAACGTCATGCGCATGGTCGTCACCGACCCCCGGTTCCGCGGTTCGCTGGCGGGCGGTCAGATGACGCTGCCCGAAGCGGTCGAGCAGGTCCTCTGGGACGAGCCGCCGCTCATGGTGTGCCCGGGACGCTGGGCCAACGGCGACACGACCCTCGGGGGACAGCAGATCAAGGCGGGGGACATGCTCCTGCTCGGTCTGGCCGCGGGCAACGTCGACCAGACGATCCGCCCGGACTCCGCGACCCCCGTGCACCACAACCGCGCGCACCTGTCCTTCAGCGCCGGCACGCACGAATGCCCGGGTCAGGACATCGGCCGCATCATCGCCGACGCGGGCATCGACATCCTGCTCACCCGGCTGCCCGACATCGCGCTGGCCGTCCCCGAGGAGAGCCTCAGCTGGCGCTCCTCCACCTGGGCCCGGCACCTCACGGCCCTCCCCGTGACCTTCGCCCCCCGCCCGCCCCAGTCCGACGACCTCCCGGCCCCGCTCCCGGCCCCGCCGCCGCAGAGCAACGGCAGGCCCGTGCCGTCTCCGGGGCCGGTGGCCGTACCCGGGACGGCACGAGGGCCCGAGCCCCGCGCCTCCTGGCTGACGCGCGTCAGGCGCTTCCTGCGCAGGAGGTAGGCCCGCGCCGGGGCGACCCCGCTGCCCTCACCCCGGGAACGGGACGTCCCCGGAGGCGTAGCGGGGCGCTCCGGTGTACCAGGCGTGGAGGCCGGAGAGGAAGCCGCAGGCTCCCTCGAGCCAGGTCTCCAGCTCGGCCCGCTCGTCGCGGTCGAGGCCGAAGCGCCGGACGAGCGGCGGCAGTTCGCTCCGCCGGAGGTGCTCGAAGTCCCGCAGCCGGGCGTTCACCAGGTTCAGGGCGGCGGGCACGGCGTCGTGGAGGGCGATGCCCAGGGACGTCCCGACGACCAGCACCAGGTTGTTGACGTCGTTCTCCTCGTGCACCTCCCTTTCGTAGGACGCGATGTCGTTCGCCAGTCCCATGAAATCCATGAAGGCGTCGAGCAGGGCACGGACGGTCCGGGTGTGCCGTATCTGTTCGGGTATGCGCGCGCCGGTGGCCAGTTCGACGGAATAGGGGGCGGTGTAGGCGGCGAAGCTCTCCCGGCGGAACGGGGCGTAATCGATCAGGTGGGGAATGCGGCCGCTGCGGCTGTTGGCCAGTTCCTCGACTCCCGCGTCGACGTACCGCACCAGGGCCCGGTTGAACTCCACCCGCCAGTGCGCCAGCCTCGGCGGGAAGAGCTGCTGCTGCAGATCGGCGATCCCCCGCTCGACGGCGTTCGTCGGTTCGGGCAGCCGGGCGCCGCGCTCGGGCCGCAGGAAGGCGTGCAGCCGGGCGGTGAAGGCCCGGGCTCCGGGAAGGTCGCCGGTCTGCTTGAAGGCGGAGGCGAAGTAGTCGTCCCAGGCGAGGGCCCAGATGTTGAACCGGTGGTTGAGCCGTAAGGCCTCGAACGAGGCGTCGGGAAGGGTCCAGGCGGTCAGCTGGTCGACGGTCATGGCGTGGAACTTCGACCGCGTCCAGATCGCGGTACGCGCCGAGGACCACCCGCCGCCGTCCAGCATCCCCATGCCGCGCGCCCAGGACTCGCTCTCCTCGTGCAGGGCCGGCAGATACGGATTCACCCGCAGCGCGTAGGGCATCCACAACTGCGGCAGCTCGACGGCACGCACGGTCATGGGACCGACCTCCTTCTCACTCCGGTCCGCATCGCTGTGCCGCGAGGCCGGACGCTGCCCGGTCCACGGCTCTGCAAACCTGCCCATCAGAGACGGCCGGAAACCGTTCAACTAACCGAGATCATCGATCAGTTCGGGTTCACTCACGAAACAGAACGGACCTCCCGGTGACCGGCGTCAGACGCGTCACAGCGGCTGGTCGGGCCAGTCCAGGAGCCGGGCGCCGATGACGGCCGTTTGGAGGGTGTAGCGCTGGACGGGATCGCCGGGGTCCGCGCCGGTCAGGCGGTGGATGCGGTCGAGGCGGTACGTCATGGCCCGCACGCTGAGGCTGAGGCTGCGGGCCGCCTGGGCGGTGACGCAGCCGGTGTCGAAGTACGCCGTGAGCGTGTCCAGGAGGGGCTTGGCGCCGCCCCGGGCCTGGCGGAGCGGGCCGAGAACGGTGCCCACGAGCTCGGCCATGGCCTGCCGGTCGCGGGTGAGCACGGGGTAGACGAGGAGGTCGCCGGCGTGCAGGACAGGATCGGTGAGGTCCATGCGGGCCGCGAGGGCGAGGGCGTTGAGGGCCTCCTCGTAGGAGTGGACGACACCGCCCGCGCCCGGATGCGCGCGGCCGATCGCCACCTGGCCGCCGTCGGTCGCCGCGTACGCCTGCTTGGCGAAATGGGCGAGCACCTCGGGCTCGTCGGCCGGGGCGACGCAGATCAGCCGCCCGTCCTTGGTGGTGAGCAGGATGCGGCGGTTGCCGAAGCGGGCGACGAGCGAGGACTCGACGGTACGGGTGACCGCGTAGCCGTCGCCGTACGGCTCCGGGCCCTGGGCGACGGCGACGGCGTGGGCGTGGGAGAGGAGCAGCCCGAAGCGCTCGGCCCGCTCCGCCAGCCGGCCGAGACCGCTCCGGCCGTGGAGCAGGTCGTCGATGAACTCGCGCCGCTCCGCCTCCTCCTGGCGCACCGCCAGGTGCTGGGCCCGCTCGTGTCCCTCGGCGAAGGCGTCCACGGCCTGCTCGACGGCGCTCAGGAGGTGCTCGGCGGCGGCCTGCGGCAGACCGGGGCGTACCCGCTGGGCCGCGGAGAGGTGGGCCCGGACGAGGGCCCGCAGTCCGATGCCGGCCTCCGCGGCCCGCTCCCCGAGCGCGCCCAGGGCCTCGCGCTCCTCCCGGGTGAGCCTGCGACGGGTCGCGCACACCCCCGTCAGGATCTCGGCGTACCCCTCCAGGTACTCTTCGGCCGGCTCCCGCTCCGCCATGGTTCCTCCCCCGTCTCCCGACGCGTTCTCGACGCGCGGTGGTCCAGGGTGACATGCCGCCGGCCGGGGTCCGCGACCGGCATCGGGGAGACGTCGAAGACTGCCGGATCACGGCAATGCCGGACGGGTGATCAAGCCTCAGGATGGCCGAACGGGAGGGCATGGGCGTCGGCCCGGTGCCGGGAGACAGAAAGCGGACGGGGGAGCAGCTCGGCGTCCAGCGCGAGAACCAGGCCCGCGAGGTGGCCGTCGCGCAGGAGAACCGCGAGCGGGTCATCGCCGTCGAGAACGAGCGGATCGAGAAGGACCGCCTCCTGGAGGTCATCGCCCGCGACCGGGAGACCCAGCTGCCCCGTATCGCGGCCGACAAGGAGGTCGAGGCCGAGCGCCGCGAGATCGCCGAGGTGATCCGGGAGCGGGTCGCGGTGGACCGCACGGTCGTCGAGCAGGAGGAGTCCATCAAGCGGCTGCGCGTGGTCGAGGAGGCCGAGCGCACCCGGCAGGCCGTCGTCATCGCCGCCGAGGGCCTCCGCGGCGGCGCGGGTGCGGGGGATGGAGGCCGGCGTCATCGAGAAGGCCGGCCGCGCCCAGGCGGAGGCCATCGAGGCACGGCTGCGTGCCGAGGCTGCCGGTGGCCGCGAGAAGGCGCTCGCCGAGGCGGCCGGCACGCGGGAGAAGGCACTGGCCGAGGCCACGGCGATCGGCGAGAAGCTGAAGGCCGAGGCGGCCGGTCCGACCGAGACCGGCTGGTGGAGTCGATCGCGCTCGGGAAGTCCGTGGACGGGTTCATGGACCACAGCCGGACCGCGCAGGCGCTCGCCGGTCCCTGGCGGCTCCGGCCGGCATCGAGGCGCTGAACGGCGCCGCCGAGAACTGACCGCACGGGGAGCGGTCACAGAGGGTCCGGCGCCGGCAAACGGGGGAGTTGGCGGCACCGGACCCGTACTCACCACCGTACAAGGAGCGGGACGAGATGGGTGCCGGAATCGACGAGGACACGCACACGGTCTTGCGCGACCGGCTCGCGGCACGGGCCGCCGAGCCGGCCAGGCGCGCCGGAGCCCTCGACGAGGAGCGGATCGCGGCCTTCGGCTCCGGCGAGCTCGCGCTCACCGACACCCGCCGCATCGACACCGAGCGCGCCCGCCTCCGCCTGGACGCCTACCGCCCCCGGGTCATGGCGTCCTCCGTCCGCAACCGGCTCGTCGACGAGGTCTACCTCCCGCTCCTCGGCGACAACCTCGCCAAACAGCTCGGCGCCGCCGGAGCCGCCGGGCGCGGCGACTCCCACGGACTGCTGCTGCTCCTCTCCCCGCCCGGTTACGGCAGGACCACCCTCATCGGGTACGTCACCGAACGCCTCGGCCTGCTGCTCGTCGAGGTCGACGGCCCCGCCCTCACCCGGCTGGCCGCCGCGACCGGCTCACCCACCCCTACGCCCCGGCCGAACTCGACCGGGTCCTCGCCGTCCTCCGTCGTCTTCTCACCGCCCGGGAGACCGTCCTCGCCGTCAACGAGGCGTACGTCGCCTCCGTCGCCACCGCCGACGAGGCTCGCACCGGACCGCTACCGTACGATGAACAAGATCACGGCCCGCCTCTCTCCCGTCATGGACGACGCCGAACTCGGCGCCCTGATCGACGACCACTCCACCGCCGGGGCCCAGACGCTGACGACCGAAGCCGAGGCCGACCTCCTCGAACTCGCCGCACTGCGCGGCACCCTTACCCCGGAACACCGCCGGAACCGGCGGAGGAGGAGAGAGACAGCATGGCCAAGCCGGTGCACGCGGCGATCGGACAGAAGCCGATCCGCTGCCAGGTGTGTGACAACGACACCTTCCGCGAGCGGGAGGTGAAGCTGAACAGCACGGGGATGGAGTTCTTCAACATGGCCTGGGCGAACGAGTCGGCGACCGGACTGATCTGCTGGTCGTGCGGCTACGTCCACCTCTTCGTCAACCGGGACATCAGGCTCTACCGGATACGCGAATGACACCGGCTCCCGAAGGGACCGGCGCCTTCGCCGCGGCCCGGACGGCTCAGGCGGTGAACGAGCCGTGCCGGCCGGCCCCGGCCGTGAAGCGTGCGGCGCCGCTGAGGGTCTCGCCGGCCGACAGGGGCACCATGCCGTGCCGCAGTTCGACCGCCAGCGCCTCGGGTTCGGGCAGACCGTGCTGCTCCCGGACGGACAGGCGGTCGTGGCGCAGGCACAGTTGAGGGAACGCGGCGATCTCCCGGGCCAGTTCCTCCGCCGCGGCCCGGGCCCGGCCCGGCGGTACGAGACGGTTCGCGAGCCCGATCTCGTACGCCTCGGCGGCCGGGACCGGCCGACCGGTCAGGATCAGGTCCATGGCGCGGCTCTCGCCGATCAGCCGGGGCAGCCGGACCGTGCCGCCGTCGATCAGGGGCACTCCCCACCGGCGGCAGAACACCCCGAGGACCGCGTCCTCCTCGACCACGCGCAGATCGCACCAGAGGGCCAGTTCGAGCCCGCCGGCCACCGCATGGCCGCTGACGGCCGCGACGACCGGCTTCGTCAGGCGCAGCCGGGTCGGCCCCATCGGGCCGTCGCCGTCGGGCGCCACCCGGTTCCCGCGCCCGGTGCCGACGGCCTTGAGGTCGGCGCCCGCGCAGAACGTGCCGCCCTCGCCCCACAGCACCGCGACCGAGGCCTCCTCGTCGGCCTCGAACGCCCGGAAGGCGTCGGCCAGTCGCCGCGCCGTCGGCCCGTCCACGGCGTTGCGGGCGGCGGGCCGGGACAGGACCACCGTGGTCACGGGCCCGTCGCGCTCGACGCGGACGGCGTCCTGCTCCGCCGGTGTCGCTGATGCATCGGTCATGGGGGCATTCTCACGTGGCCGTGGCCCGGCGACCAGACCGGGGAGCGGGCGAGCCACGGGTCGGCCGGCGGGCTCCACCGCCCAGGTCCTCGCGCCCGCGTCGGTGACGGAGCAGGGGATCGGCCGGGCCGAGCGGGCGCCCTGGCGGCGGACGGGTGTCCGGGATCAGCCGGACCGGCCGAGCAGCAGGTCCCGTACGCAGCCGCGCAGCCAGGCGTGCGCCGGATCGGCGTCGTGGCGCGGATGCCAGGCGAGGCCGACCGGCAGCGGCGGCAGGTCGAGGGGGACGTCGAAGGTGACCAGGCCGAGGGCCGCGGCCAGCGAGCGGCTCCGCGCGCTGATCAGGCCGACGAGGTCGGTGTCGCGGAGGACGAACAGCGACGCCGGGTACGTGCCGACACTCGCGACGACCCGCCGCCGCAGACCGTGCTCGGCCAGGGCGGTGTCGACGGGGCCCTGCAGCCGCCCCCGGCGCGAGACGATCAGGTGGTCCGCGTCCGTCGCGAACCTCCGCCGGGTCAGGCGCCCCCGGAGGAGGGGATGCCCCGCCCGGACGACCGCGAGCATGCGGTCGTCGAGGACGTGCTCGGTGTGCACCTCGGGATGGACGGTGTCGATGACGCCGATCTCCAGGTCGGCGACCCCCTCCCGCAGTGCCGGCGCGTCGACGTGGCTCTCGTTCAGGAAGCGGAGCCGTACCCGCGGGGCCTCGCGGGCGGCACGCGCGAGCAGGTCGGGGCCGAGCAGGGCGGGGTGGGAGTCCTGGCCGAGCACCGTGAACGTGCGCGCGACGGCGCGGAGATCGGTGGGGCCCGAGGCGGCGAACAGCGCCCTGGCCCGCTCCACGACCGCGCCGACCTCCGCCCGTACGGACAGCGCGTACGGAGTCGGCACCATCGCGCGCCCGGCGCGCACCAGGATCGGGTCGCCGAGCGCCTTGCGGATCCGCCCCAGGGTGCGGCTGGTGGCCGGCTCGGACAGATGCAGCCGCCGGGCCGCTCCCCGCACGCTCTGTTCCTCCAGAAGGACGTCGAGGGCGAGGAGGAGATTGAGGTCGAGACCGGTGGCGTCCACGGATTGCGTCACACGCACTCACCCCTTGCAAAAGATGCACTGGAAGTAATCCATGGGCCGAGCCTACGGTGAACGCACCTCCCCTCACCACGACGCTCCCCGGAGGAGCCATGTCTTCCGCTGCCCTCTCACCGCCCCCCTCCGCCCCGGCCGGCACCGCGCCGAGCCCGCTCGGGCGGTCGACCCTGCTCGCCCTGTGCGCCTGCGTCCTGGTGGCGCAGAGCATGGTCGCCGCCATCAACCTCCTCATCCCCCAACTGGCCGCCTCCTCGCTCCACCCGTCCTCCACCGAACTGCTGTGGACGGTGGACGCGTACGTCATCGTCTTCGCCGGACTGCTCATCCCCGCCGGAGCACTGGGGGACCGCCGGGGCCGCAAGGGCGTGCTGCTCGCCGGTCTCGCGCTGTTCGCCGCCGGGGCGGCGCTGAGCGCCCTGGCCGCGTCACCCGCGCTGCTGATCGCCGGCCGCGGGGTGTCCGGTGCCGGAGCCGCCTGCATCATGCCCGCGACCCTGTCGATCCTCGTGCAGCTCGCCGGACCGGAAGGCCGCGCCCGGGCCCTGGCCTCCTGGACCCTCTCCGCCGGCCTGGGCGGCCTCGCGGGCAACGTCGGCGGGGGAGCGACGGGCCAGTTCCTCTCCTGGCGCGCCCTGTTCTGGCTGATGGTCCCGCTGGCCGCGCTCCTCGCCTGGACCGTCGCGGTCACCGTGCCGCGCACCGAGCGCTTCCCGCACGGGCGCCCCGACCCGCGCGGCACCCTGCTGCTCGTCGCGGCCCTGGTAACCCTCCTCGCGGGCATCATCGAAGGCCCGGCGCACGGCTGGACCTCGCCCCGCATCCTCGTCCTCTTCGCGGTGGGCGCGGCGCTGACCGGCCTGTTCACCTGGTACGCGCTCCGCTCGCCGACCGCGCTTTTCGACCCGCGGGTCTTCCGCTCCCGGCGGCTGCGCGCCGCCGTCCTGGGCACGGCCACCGGTTTCTTCGGCCTCTTCTCGCTGTTCTACGCCAACTCGCAGTACCTGCAGTACGTGAAGGGGTACGGCCCCGCCGTCACCGGGCTCGCCATCGTCCCGCTCACGATCGGCATGGCCCTCTTCCCCAAGGTCGCGACCCGCTGGCAGGCCGCCTCCGGTCCGCGCCCCGCCGTCGCCACCGGCCTGTTCCTGATCGGCGCCGGACTCCTCGGGGCCTCCACCGCCGACGCCGCCACGCCGTACGCCCTGTACGCCTGCTGGCTGCTCGTCATCTCGGCGGGAACCGGCCTGTGCATGCCGGTCCTGACCGTCGGCGTCGTCTCCTCCCTCCCCCCGCACCAGGCCGGCCTCGGCTCCGGCCTCGGCACCTCGGCCCGGGAGATCGGCGCCGCCCTCGGCGTGGCCGTCACCGGCACCGTGCTCGCCGCACACGACGCCGGCGCCGGCACGGCGTCCTTCGCCGACGCGATGAGCCCGGCGCTGCGCACGGTGGGCACGGTCGTCCTGGTGGCCACGGCCCTGGTCACCCTCGGATACCGGACCGCGTCCGGGCGGCGCTCCGGCGCCGGGACCGCGCCGACCTCCTGAGAGCGGCCGCCGGACGGCCCCTGCTTTGCGCAGGGGCGCGGGCCGGCCGTCCGACCGGCGCCGGGCACTTTCCTCCCCGACTCCCCTTACGCAGCGGCGGGTTTCCCCCTTAGCCTCACACCACCGCTCGTAAGTTACCCGCCGGTCAATGACGTTGACGGGCGCACAGGGCCCGGAGGTCGCCATGAGTTCCGCGCAGTACCTGCTCGAAAACCGGCCGCGTTCGGTGGCGCACCTCTTCCTCTCGCGGGTCGAGGCCACACCCGACCGGGAGGCCTACCGCTACCCCGTGCCGGCCGGTCAGGGCGCCCCGGGCGCCGAGGAGTGGCGCTCGCTGACCTGGGCCCAGGCCGCCGAGCGCGTGACGGCGATCGCCGCCGGTCTGCTCGCCCTCGGGCTGCGGACCGAGGAGCGCGTGGCCATCTCCTCCTCGACCCGGGTGGAGTGGATCTTCGCCGATCTGGGCGTGATGTGCGCGGGCGCCGCCGCGACCGCCGTCTACCCGAGCACCGACGCCGACGAGACGGCGTACATCCTCGCCGACTCCGGCAGCCGGGCCGTCTTTGTCGAGAACGCCGCCCAACTCGCCAAGGTCGTCGAGCACGCGGACCGCCTGCCCGGCCTCGGCCACGCGATCCTCTTCGACCCGGAGGCGGACCTCCCCCGGGTCAAGGGGCTGGACGTACTGAGCCTCGCCGAGCTGGAGGAGCGCGGCAGGGCGTACCTCCAGGAGCATCCGGACGCGATCGACACGGCGGTGGGGGCCATCGAGCGCGACCAGCTCGCCACCCTGATCTACACCTCCGGGACGACCGGCCGTCCGAAGGGCGTGCGCCTGGTGCACGACTGCTGGTCCTACCAGGGCGTCGCGCAGGAGGCCAGCGGACTGCTGCACCCCGACGACGTGCAGTTCCTCTGGCTGCCGCTGTCCCACGTCTTCGGCAAGGCCCTGATCTCCGGTCAGGTGCAGACCGGGCACGTGATCGCGATCGACGGGCGCGTCGACCGCATCGTCACCAATCTGCCCGTCGTCCGCCCCACCGTCATGGCCTCCGCGCCGAGGGTCTTCGAGAAGGTCTACAACGGCATCGCCGCGAAGGCGCGGGCCGAGGGCGGAGCCACGTACAGGATCTTCCGGTGGGCGGCGAAGGTCGCCCGCGACCACGCCAGGACCGGTCAGGAGAGCCTGGTGGCGACGGGAAGCCGCAAGGTGCCCCTGTGGCTCACCGTCCAGCACGCCCTCGCCGACAAGCTGGTCTACGGCAAGATCCGGGCGGCGTTCGGCGGAGAGCTCCGCGGCAGCGCCTCGGGCAGCGCCGCACTCGCCCCCGACATCGGCTACTTCTTCGCCGGCGCGGGCGTGCCCGTCCTGGAGGGCTACGGCCTGACGGAGACCAGCGCGGCCTGCACCGTCAACCCGGTCGACGACTACCGGGTGGGCACGGTCGGCCGGCCCCTGCCGGGCACCGAGGTCCGCATCGCCGAGGACGGGGAGATCCTCCTGAGGGGCCCAGGCATCATGCGCGGCTACCACAACCTTCCGGAGAAGACCGCCGAAGTCCTGGAGAGCGACGGCTGGTTCCGCACCGGTGACATCGGCGAGATCGACAAGGAGGGCTTCGTCCGGATCACCGACCGCAAGAAGGACCTGTTCAAGACGTCGGGCGGCAAGTACGTGGCGCCCACGGAGATCGAGGGCCGCTTCAAGGCCGTCTGCCCGTTCGTCAGCAACATCCTGGTCATCGGCAACGGCCGCAACTACTGCACCGCCCTGATCGCGCTCGACGAGAGCGCGATCATGCCCTGGGCGGCGTCGAACGGCCTCGGCGGCCGCCCCTACGCCGAGGTCGTCTCCTCTCCGCAGGTGCACGCGCTGATCGACGGCTTCGTCCAGCGCGTCAACGGCGACCTGCAGCGATGGCAGACGATCAAGAAGTTCTCGGTCCTGCCGCGCGACCTCGACGTCGAGCACGGCGAACTCACCCCGAGCCTCAAGGTGAAGCGGCCCGTCGTGGAGCGTGAGTACGCCGAACTCGTCGAGGCGATGTACGAGGGCGCCCGCGAAGCCTGAGGCCCGGCTGCCACCCGTCCGGTACGGCCCCACGGCCGTACCGGACGTCAGCCGTTCCCGTCGCCCGCGCCTGACGCCCGGGCCGCACCTTTGTCCGGGCGGCTTCGAACAGGCGGCGTGGCAGGGCGCCGACCCCTCAGGCCTCCCACACCTCCACGTGGTCGCCGACCGCGACGGCCAGCACCCGCGAGCCCGGTTCGGTGGTGCGCCAGCGGTGCCGGACGCCGCCGGACAGGAGCAGCGTGTCCCCGCGGCCCAGCCGGTGGACGCGGCCGTCGGCCTCCACCTCCACCGAGCCGTCCGCCACGTACAGCAACTCGTCGTTCCGGTGCCGGAACTCGCGGTCCGCCTCGTGCGCGCCGACGAACTCGAGCGCGTGCAGCTGATGGCGGCCGCGCACCAGCGGCCGGACGCGCGCCTCCCGGTCGAGGCCGCTGTCGTCGTCCGCGCGCACCACGTCGACCGTACGGGTCTCGTCGGAGGCCGCGAGCAGCTGCACCGCCGTGGTCCCGAGGGCGTCGGCGATCCGCTGCAGCGACCGCATGCTGGGGCGCGCCCGGTCGTTCTCGATCTGGCTGAGGAACGGCGAGGAGAGCCCGCTGTTCCGCGCCACCTCGGCGAGCGTCAGGTCGAGCGCCCGTCGCCGGCGGCGCACGGCGGCGCCCACCCGCGGTGTGTTCGCGGCCTCCATGGATGTCCCGTCCTTCCCCGCGGCACCCGGTGCCGCCTGACGGCACCCTACGCGGCGCGGCCGCGGAACCCGCAGACGGTTTCGTACTCCCGACACACGCCCGTCACACAACGCGCCTACCGTCAAAGTCGGTTGTTCTCATCAAAGAAAGTTCGAAGCGAGGAGCCCCGACGTGCCCACGATCGACCAGAACTCACGCCGCCGACGTCCCACCGGCCTCATCGCCCTCGACGAGACGGCCGCGTCCGAGGGCTACACCCTCTACGCGCCGCTCACCGGCACCGGGGAGGTGTACCTCATCGACCTCCGGGGCCGCACCGTCCACCGCTGGGACCTCCCCTACCGCCCCGGCCGCCACGCCCGGCTCCTCGCCGACGGATCCCTCGCCTACAACGGCGTGCTCCCGGGAGAGCGGGCCCTCTTCCCGATGTGGCACAAGTACCGGGGCGGCGTCATGCTCCGCGCGGCACCCGACGGGACCGTGCTGCGTGAGCACCGCGACCCCCTCCAGCACCACGACGCCCACCACCTCGACGACGGCCGCATCCTCTACACCGCCCTCGAACCCCTCACCGGGGCCGACGCCGCGGCGGTACGGGGCGGAGTGCCCGGCTCCGAAGCCACGGACGGCGTGGTCTGGGCCGACACCGTCAAGGAGGTCGGCCCGGACGGCGAACTCCTGTGGTCCTGGCGCGCCGCCGACCACCTCGACCGCGACTCCTACCCGCTGCATGAGGCCTACGCCCGTGAGCACTGGCCGCTGATCAACAGCGTCACGCCCCTGCGGGACGGCAACATCCTGGCCAGCCTGCGCAGCGTCTCGGCCGTCGTCGTCATCAGCCGCGCCACCGGCGAGATCCTCTGGCGGAGCCGCCCCGGCACCGTCAGCCAGCAGCACGCCCCCACCGAACTCGACGACGGCCGGCTCCTCGTCTTCGACAACGGCGTCTTCCGGCCCGGCCACGACGTCCCCCACTCCCGCGTCATCGAGATCGACCGGGCGACCGGCGACGTCGCGTGGGAGTACCACGACCCCGCCCGCGAGTTCTTCTTCGCGCCCTTCATGGGCTCCGCGCAGCGCCTGCCGAACGGCAACACGCTCGTCACCGACTCCCCGTCGGGCCGCCTGTTCGAGGTGACGAAGGACGGCTACCTGTGCTGGGAGTACGTCGTCCCGTACTTCGCCGGCTACCAGGAGAGCGAGGTCCGCGGCCTCTTCCCGTCGCAGCCGAACGCCGTCTTCCGCGCCTACCGCTACACCCCGGCCGAGATCCCGTGGCTGGAGACGACGGCATGACGACCACCACCGGACCCAGCCGGACCGGGACCGGGGACGTCGACGCCCGGGTGCCGCTCCACCGCCTCGCACCGCTGGCGGCCCAGCACGTCCTGGCGATGATCGCCGCCCCGGTCTCCACCGTCTTCCTCGTCGCCGGCACCCTGAAGATGTCGCCCGGTGCGACCGCCTCGCTGCTCAGCACCACCCTGCTGCTGTGCGGCGCCGGCGCCCTGCTCCAGTCCCTCGGGGTGTGGCGGATCGGCGGCCGCCTGCCGTTCGTCATGCTGCCCGGCGGCGCCGCGACCGCGCTGTTCCTCCAGATCGCCCAGGAACACGGCCCCGCCACCGCCACCGGCGCCGTCCTCCTCGCGGCCGCCCTGCTGCTCGCCGTGCTCCCCCTGTACGCCCGTGTCGTACGGCTCTTCCCCCCGCTGGTCATGGGCGTGACCGTGCTGCTCATCGGGGTCGCGATGATCCGGGTCGCCGCTCGGCTCGTCACCGGACCGGACGGCACGGGGGAGCCGCGCGCGGTGCTCCTCGCCGCCCTCACCGTGGCGGCGACCGTTGCCGCGTACCTGTCCCTGCGCGGTGTCTGGCGACAGACGTCCGTCCTCATCGGCATGGCGGCGGGGACCGTCCTCGGGGTGGGGACGGGCCTCGGCTCCTTCGCCCCCGCGGCCGGCAGCGGCTTCGCGCTGCCCGTCCTCCTGCCCTTCGGCACCCCGAGGTTCGACCTGGTCGCCGCGCTTCCGCTGCTCGTCTTCAGCCTCACCACGCTCGCCGAGATCACCGGACAGACCGTGCTCAACAGCGAGACCGTCGGCCGGAGGCCCGCTCCCGAGCGCGACGTCCCCCGCGTCGCCCGCGCCGACGCCCTGGTGTCCCTCACCGGCGCGCTCTTCGGCACCTCCCTCATGGTCACCAGCGCCGAGAACATCGGCATCGGCCGGCTCACCGGGGTCCGCAGCCGCTTCGTGACCGCCGGCGCCGGAGCGCTCCTGGTCGTCCTCGGCCTGGCCGCGCCCGTCTCCCGTGCCCTGGCCGGCATACCCGAGGCCGTCGTGGGCGGCTCCGCCCTCGTCGTCTACGCCGTGATCGCCGTCATGGGCGTCGAAATGCTCCGCCGGGCCGATCTGTCCGGGACGGGGACGGGCTCGCTGACGGCCGCCCTCGCGCTCACCGCGGGACTGCTGCCGCTGCTCAGCCCCGACCTGTACGCGGGGTTCCCCGGCTGGGCCCGCACGATCCTCGGCAGCGGCGTCGTCGCCGGCACCCTGACGGCAGTCCTCCTCACCGCGCTGCTCGGCCGGTCCGGCCGGGGGAGCGGCACGCCCTCCCCGCCGGACGGGCCCTAGGGAAGACGCTCAGCGAGGGCCTCGAACCGAAGGCCGTCACCGCCGTCGTCATCCAGCAGCGCCGCAGCGGCGAACGCGCCGTCGGCCTTCCTCGCTGAGGGCCGCCCGCACGAGTCCGCCACCTTCGCGACGGACCCGTGCGGGTGCCTCAGACGCCTTCGGCCTCGAAGGCGCGCAGCAGATCCGCGGCGACGCTCACGGCGATCGTCGCGGGTTCCTTGCCGGTGATGTCGGCAAGACCGATCGGGGTCTTGATCCGGTCGATGACGGCCTCGTCGTGACCGCCCTCGGTGGCGAGGCGCTTGCGGAACCGCGCCCACTTGGCCGCCGACCCGATCAGGCCGATGGAGCCGAGGTGCGTCGTGCGCAGGGCGGCGTCGCACAGGGCGGCGTCCTCGGCGTGGTCATGGGTCATGATCAGGACGTGGGTGCCGTGCGGGAGCTCCTCGAGGACCTCCTCGGGCAGCAGCGGCGTGTGGTGCACGCGCACGCGGGCCACCGCGTCCGCGAGCACGTCGAGCCGCCGCTCGGCGAGGGTGTCGGCGCGCGTGTCGACCAGATGGAGGTCGAGGTCCTGGCGGGCCAGGATGCGCGCCAGTTCGAGTCCGACGTGCCCGACCCCGAAGATCGCCACCGCCCGTACCACCGGCAGCGGTTCGAGCAGCACCGACACCGTGCCGCCGCAGCACTGCACGCCGTGCTGGTTGGTCACCTTGTCGTTCAGCGCGAAATCGAGCAGCTCCGGCTCGGGCCCGGACGCGTCGAGCATCTCCCGGGCCCGGTCGATCGCGACGGCCTCCACGTTGCCGCCGCCGATCGAGCCCCAGGTCTCGGTCCGGCCGACCACGAGTTTCGCGCCGGCGTCGCGCGGGGCATGGCCGCGCACGGTCGCGACGGTCACGAGCACACCGGACTCCCGGCGTTCCCGCAGCCGCGCGACCGCGGCGAACCACGTCATGTCAGGCACCGCTCAGCGCTTCCACGACATCGGCGCGGACGGGGGAGTCACCGGCCCGGCGGGCCGCCTCGATCGCCCAGTACACCGCCTCCGGCGTCGCCGGCGAGGCCAGTTCGACACTGGTCCCGGCCGGCCCGAACGCGGCGGCGGCCTGCCGCAGCGCCTCCCGCACCGAGAAGGCCAGCATCAGCGGGGGCTCGCCCACCGCCTTGGAGCCGTAGACCGCGCCCTCCTCGCTCGCGTTCTGAAGCAGCGTCACGTGGAACTCCTCGGGCATCTCCGAGAAGCTCGGCAGCTTGTAGGTGCTCGCCGCCTGTGTGAGGAGACGGCCCCGGTTCGGGCCGTCGCCGGCGTCCCAGCGCAGGTCCTCCAGGGTCAGCCACCCCGCGCCCTGCACGAAACCGCCTTCGACCTGACCGATGTCGATCATCGGGGACAGGCTGTCGCCGACGTCGTGCACGATGTCCACCCGCCGGACGCGGTACGCGCCGGTGAACCCGTCCACCTCCACCTCGGCCGCGGCGGCGCCGTGGGCGAAGTACTTGAACGGCGAGCCGTGGAACGTCTTCGCGTCCCAGTGCAGCCCCTCGGTCCGGTAGAAACCGGCCGCCGACAGCTGCACCCGCTGGAGGTACGCGGTGCGCACCAGGTCGTCCCAGGCCAGCTCCCCGTCGCTGCCCAGGGCGCGCGCGACGCCCTCGACGATGCGCACGTCCGAGGCGCTCGACCCCAGCCGGGTCGCGGCCACCTGGAGCAGCCGCCCGCGCAGCTGCTCGCAGGCGTTCTTCACCGCGGCGCCGTTGAGGTCCGTCCCTGCGCTGGCGGCGGTGGCGGAGGTGTTGGGCACCTTGTCGGTACGCGTCGGGGCGAGGCGCACCTTGTGCAGCGGGATGCCGAGCGTGGTCGCGGCCACCTGGAGCATCTTGGTGTGCAGGCCCTGGCCCATCTCGGTGCCGCCGTGGTTGATCAGGACGGAGCCGTCCTTGTAGATCAGCACCAGTGCGCCGCCCTGGTTGAAGGCGGTGAGGTTGAAGGAGATGCCGAACTTCAGGCCGGTGATCGCGAGGGCCCGCTTGGTGTGCGGGTGCGCGGCGTTGAAGGCGGCGATCTCGCGCCGGCGGGCGGCGATCCCCCCGTTCTCCTTGACCTGCTCCCAGACGGCGGAGATCCGCTCCGGCTGGACGACCGGCTGCCCGTACGGAGTGGTCTGTCCCCGCCCGTAGAAGTTGCGCTCCCGCAGCTCCGCCGGATCCAGGCCGAGCAGCGGCGCGCACCGGCCCATGATGTCCTCGATCACCAGCATGCCCTGGGGGCCGCCGAAGCCGCGGAAGGCGGTGTTGGAGACCTTGTTGGTCCTGGCGATGCGGCCGGTGACGCGGGCGTTGGGGATCCAGTACGTGTTGTCGATGTGGCACAGGGCGCGGGCCACCACCGGCTCGGACAGGTCCAGGCTCCAGCCGCCGTCCGCCGTGAGGGTGGCGTCGAGGGCCTGGATGCGGCCGTCGGCGTCGAAGCCGATCCGCCACTGGGCGTGGAAGCCGTGCCGCTTGCCGGACATGGTCAGGTCCTGGGTCCGGTTGAGCCGCACCCGGACCGGCCGGCCGGTCAGCCTGGCACCGAGCGCGGCGACGGCCGCGAAGCCGTGCGGCTGCATCTCCTTGCCGCCGAAGCCGCCGCCCATCCGCAGGCACTGCACGGTCACCTCGTGACTGTGCAGGCCGAGCACATGGGCGACGATCTCCTGGGTCTCGGAGGGGTGCTGGGTGCTGCTCTGCACGAACACCTGCTCGGCCTCGTCGACGTAGGCCAGTGCCGCGTGCGTCTCCAGGTAGAAGTGCTCCTGGTCGGAGAAGTGCAGCTCGCCGGTGAACACGTGCGCGGAGTCGGCGAAGCCGGCGTCGACGTCACCCGTCACCATCACGGGGCGGGCGCCGTGGAAACTGCCGGCCGCGATCGCTTCCCGCAGCGTGATCAGGGAGGGCAGTTCGTCGAGTTCCACCTCGACGGCCGCCGCGCCGAGCCGGGCCGCCTCCAGCGTCTCGCCGAGGACCCAGGCGACCGCGTGCCCGTGGAACATGACCACGTCGGGGAAGAGCGGCTCGTCGTGCTTCATCCCGGCGTCGTTGACGCCGGGCACGTCGGCGCCGGTCAGCACCCGGACCACACCGGGCACGGCGAGCGCCGGCTCGGTGCGCAGCGCGGTGATCCGGCCGTGGGCCTTCATGACCTGGACCGGGTAGGCGTGCAGCACGTCCTTGGTGCGGTGGATCAGGTCGTCGGTGTAGAGCGCGGCGCCGGTGACGTGCTGGACCGCGCTCTCGTGCGGCAGCGGAAGGCCGACGACGGACTTCTCGGGGCGTTCGGACAACTGGCTCATGACGGCACCGCCTCGGTGGTTCGCGTGTACAGCTTCAGCAGGCTCCGGCCGAGCATCGCGGAGCGGTAGGCGGCGCTGGCCCGGTGGTCGTCCATCGGGGTGCCCTCGTCCCGCAGCACCGGCGCCACGGCCTCGACGGTCTCCGCCGTCCACGGCCTGCCCTCCAGGGCCGCCTCGGTGGCGAGGGCGCGGATCGGGGTGGCGGCGACGCCGCCCAGGCCGATGCGCGCCTTGCGGACGATCCCGCCCTCGACGTCGAGCGCGAAGGCGACGGCCACGCTGGAGATGTCGTCGAAGCGCCGCTTGGCGATCTTGTGGAAGGCCGTGACCGGCGACAGGGGCAGCGGGATCCGCACCGAGCGGATCAGCTCGTCGGGCCGGCGCACGCTCTGCCGGTAGCCGGTGAAGTACTCGGCGAGGGGGACTTCGCGCTCGCCGTCGGCGTCGGCGAGGACCACCGACGCCTCAAGGGCGAGCAGCGCCGGTGGGCTGTCGCCGATGGGGGAGCCGGTGCCCAGGTTGCCGCCGAGGGTCGCGCCGTTGCGGATGAGGCGGGAGGCGAACTGGGGGAACAGCTCGGCGAGCAGGGGGACTTCGCCGTCGAGACGGCGCTCGATCTCGGTGAGGGTCAGCGCCGCGCCGATCTCGATGGAGTCGGAATCGACGCGCAGCTCCCGCAGTTCGGGGAGCCGGTCGACGGCGACCACGCAACCGGCCCGCCGGGAGCGGATGTTGACCTCCACGCCCCAGTCGGTGGAGCCGGCCACGACCACCGCGTCGGGCTGCTCGCGCAGCAGCCGCAGGGTCTCGGGCAGGGTGCCCTTCCGCAGGAACGCGCTGTCGTCCTGGACGTAAGCGGTGGCGACCGGTGCGGGCGGGGCCTGCTCGCGGCGCCGTGCGAGGGGGTCCTCGTCGGTGGGCGTGCCGACGGCGAACGCGGCGTCGCGGATCGGGCGGTAGCCCGTACAACGGCACAGGTTCCCGCTCAGGGCGTGCAGGTCGAAACCGTTGGGGCCGTGCTCGGCGTCGGATTCGCCGTCCGTGTCCGCGTGCGCGCAGCGGCCGGGGCGGTAGTACTCGGCCGCCATGCTGCAGACGAAACCCGGTGTGCAGTAGCCGCATTGGGAGCCGCCGCGGACCGCCATCTCCTCCTGTACGGGGTGCAGGACGGGCGGCGTGCCGGGTGCGCCGGCGGTGGCGAGGCCTTCGGAGGTGACGACCTCCTGGCCGTCGAGCGCCGCGACCGGGACCAGGCAGGCGTTGACCGCCACCCAGTCGGTGGGCTTGTCCACCCCGGGGCGGGCCACCAGGATCGAACAGGCGCCGCATTCGCCCTCGGCGCAGCCCTCCTTGGTACCGGTGAGTCCCCGCTCGCGCAGGAAGTCCAGCACCGTGGTGTGGGCCGGGGCCGGTGAGATGGGTGCTTCTTCTCCGTTGACGGTGATGTGCGCCGCTACCATGACGGGCCCTCGTTTCGGTGCGCGATGGGTCGATTCATCATGTTCGCCAATGTCGGGCAGCTTTCTGTACTCGGACGCGCCACGTCAGAGAAGCGGGCGCGGAACGGCACGCGACGGCGGCGTGCCGGGAAAGGGTGAAGGAAAAGCAGGGGCGTGCCGCAAGCGGGCACGGGAGAACGGCGTCGTCAGCAGCCGTGGGCGATGCGACCCGGAACCCAGACCGTGGTGTGGGCGAGGCGGCTCAGGTCGGAGCTGGTGTTCATCCGCGGGCCGCCTCCTCTCGGTCGTCATGGGTCGAGGCTGCAAATTAATGCCCGGCGATCACCGAGGTCAAGAGCCGTCCGAGCCGCCTACATCTGAGAATCAGATGACTCCCAACTGAAACATCTGTTGGACAGTTCCACGGGCCGGTCCAAGGATGTGCCGTGCGGTTGCACAGTCCACGAGAGCGGAGGCACCCATGCCGCATGAAGAGACCGAAGTAGTCGTCGTCGGGGCGGGCCAGGCGGGCGTCGCGATGAGCGAGCACCTGGGCGCCCACGGCATCCCGCACCTCGTCCTGGAACGGCACCGGATCGCCGAGCGGTGGCGCTCCGAGCGCTGGGACTCCCTGGTCGCGAACGGGCCCGCGTGGCACGACCGCTTCCCCGGACTGGAGTTCGCCGACATCGCCCCCGACGCCTTCGCGTCGAAGGAGCAGGTCGCCGACTACTTCGTCGCGTACGCCGAGAAGATCGGCGCCCCGGTCCGCAGCGGTGTCGAGGTGACCTCGGTGCGCAGGCTCGCCGGCCGGTCCGGCTTCCGCGTCGAGACGCCGGAGGGCACGATCGACGCGCGCTTCGTCGTGGCCGCGACCGGGGCGTTCCAGCGGCCCGTGATCCCGCCCGTCGTGCCGGACGGCGCCGTCCCCACGCAGATCCACTCCAGTGGGTACCGCAATCCGGAGCAGCTGCCCGAGGGCGCCGTCCTCGTCGTCGGGGCCGGCTCCTCGGGGGTCCAGATCGCCGACGAACTGCGCCGGTCCGGGCGCCGGGTGTTCCTCTCCGTCGGCCCGCACGACCGTCCGCCCCGCGCGTACCGAGGGCGTGACTTCTGCTGGTGGCTCGGCGTGCTCGGGATCTGGGACGCGCAGACCCCTCCCCAGGGCGCCGAACACGTCACCATCGCGGTCAGCGGGGCGCACGGCGGCCACACCGTGGACTTCCGGGACCTCGCCGCGAGCGGCGTCGAACTCGTCGGCATGACCACGTCCTACAACGACGGCGTCCTGCGCTTCGCACCGGACCTCGCCGCCAACATCGCCTTCGGCGACGCCAAGTACCTGGAATTCCTCCGGGCCGCCGACGCCTACGTCGAGCGCAACGGACTCGACCTCCCCGAGGAGCCGGACGCCCACGTCCTCGGACCGGACCCGGAGTGCGTGACCAGCCCCCGCCCCGAGCTCGACCTGAACGAGGCCGGTGTCACCTCCGTCGTGTGGGCGACGGGCTTCGCCACCGACTACGGCTGGCTCGACGTCGACGCGTTCGACGAGAACGGCCGCCCGGACCAGCGACGCGGAGTGTCCGCCGAACCCGGCGTCTACTTCCTGGGCCTGCCCTGGCTGTCCCGCCGCGGATCGAGCTTCATCTGGGGCGTCTGGCACGACGCCCGGTACGTCGCCGACCACATCGCGCGGCAGCGCGGCTATCTCGCGTACGCCCCCACCGACCGGAAGAACTGAGGAGCGGATCATGACCTCCACGCCCCCGAAGGCCCCGATCGTCGCCGGCGGACACACCCGCGTCCGCCCGTTCAACACCCGCGAGACCTATCCCGAGCAGAACCTCGACAACGACCTCTGCCAGGCCGTCGTCGCCGGCAACACGGTGTACGTCCGGGGCCAGATCGGCCAGGACCTCGACACCAGCGAGTCCGTGGGCATCGGCGACGCCGAGGCCCAGGCCGAGCGGGCCATGGCCAACATCAAGATGCTGCTCGAAGAGGCGGGCAGCCGCATGGAGCACCTCGTCAAGCTGACGATCTACCTGATCGACCCGCGCTACCGCGAGGCGGTCTACCGCACGGTGGGCCGCTGGACCAAGGGCGTGCACCCCATCTCCACGGGCCTGGTGGTGTCCGCGCTCGCCCGCCCGGAGTGGCTGTGCGAGATCGATGCGATCGCCGTCATCCCCGCGCCCGCCGAGGAGGACGCGGCATGACCTTCTCCCTCGTCGTGCGCGACGGCGAGCGGTTCGGCGTCGTGGCCAGCTCGTCGAGCCCGGCGGTCTTCGCCCGCGTCGCCCATCTGCGACCCGGCGTCGGCGCCGCGACCTCGCAGAACATCACCGACCCCACGCTCGGCACGAGCCTCCTCGCGGGCCTCGCGGAGCACGCGGACGCGGAGCGCGCCCTGGCCGGCGTCACCGGCGCGGCCCGCAACGCCGGGACCATCGACTACCGGCAGCTGACCGTCCTCGGCCGCTCCGGCCCCGGCTTCGCCCACAGCGGCGCGCGGACGCTCGGCACGTACGCCTCGGCCACCGCGGACGGCGCGGTGGCCGCCGGCAACATGCTCTCCGGCCCGCACATCCCCGGCGTGCTCCTCGACGCCTACGCCGCGGCCGGCGGTGAACTCGAAGAGCGTCTCCTCGCCGCCCTCAGGGCCGCCGTCGCGGCCGGCGGCGAGGAGGGCCCGGTGCACTCCGCCGGCCTGGCGGTCGTCGCGGACGTCGACTGGCGCGTGACCGACCTGCGGGTCGACTGGGCCGACGAGCCCGTGGACCGGCTCGGCGAACTCCTCGACGTCTGGCTGCCGCAGCGCGACGACTACGTGCGGCGCGGACTCGACCCCGCCACCGCACCTTCGTACGGCGTCCCGGGGGACCTGTGACAGCGGACATGAAGGAGGCGGCCCGGCAGGCGGTCGACCGCAGGGCCGAGGAGCTGATCGGCCTCTCCGAGCGGCTGCACGCCGACCCGGAGACCGCCTGGGAGGAGCACCGGGCCGCGGCCGCCGTCCCGGAGCTCCTCGACCGGGCCGGATTCGACGTCACCTCGTCCTACCTGGGCCTGGAGACGGCGTTCCACGCCCGGATCGGCAGCGGGCCCGTCCGGATCGCCCTCTGCGCCGAGTACGATGCGCTGCCCGGCCTCGGCCACGCCTGCGGGCACAACCTCATCGCGGCGAGCTCGGTCGGGGCCGCGCTCGGCCTCGCGGCCGTCGCCGACGACGCCGGCCTGACCGTCGAGGTCTACGGCACCCCGGCCGAGGAGGGCGGCGGCGGCAAGATCGAGCTGCTCGACCGGGGCGCCTTCGCCGGCGTGGACCTGGCGATGATGGTGCATCCGGCGCCCGTCGACGTCGCCGAGGCCCGCCCGTTCGCCGTCAGCCACTCCAGGATCTCCTACACCGGGAAGTCCGCGCACGCCGCGGCCTATCCGGAGGCCGGGGTGAACGCGGCCGACGCCTTCACGGTGGCCCAGGTCGCGATCGGCCTGCTCCGCCAGCAGCTGCCGGCCTCGGCCCGGGTGCACGGCGTGGTGACCCACGCCGGCGACGCCCCCAACGCCATCCCGGAGCGCTCGACCGGGCGGTGGTACGTACGGGCGGAGACGCTCGCCGAACTGGCCGCCCTCGAACCGCGCGTGACGCGGGCCTTCGAGGCCGGTGCCCTCGCGACGGGCTGCGAGCTCCGGATCGAACCGGAGAGCAAGCCGTACGCGGAGTTCCGCAACGACGAGACCGCCCTCGGCCACTACCGTGCGAACGCCCTCGCGCTGGGCAGGGAGTTCGCGCCGCCGGGGCAGGCCGCACGGATGAACCGCGCCTCCACCGACATGGGCAACGTCTCCCAGGTGGTGCCGGCCATCCACCCGTACATCGGCATCGGCTCCCTGCCCGCGACCAACCACCAGCACGAGTTCGCCGCGCACTGCGTGGGCGGGACGGCCCGGAAGGCCCTGCTCGACGGGGCGATCGCACTGGCCTGGACGGGCGTGGACCGCGCCGGGCCCGCCGGAAGCATCCCGACGACCGAAGGACCCCGATGACCCCGACCCCGGACCCCCGGCGCACCGCACCGCCGGACCACGGGTACCGCACGGAGCACGACATGCTCGGTGACGTCGACGTGCCGGCGGACGCCTACTACGGGGCGCACACCGTCCGGGCGGTGGCCAACTTCCCCCTCACCGGGGAGACCCTCGCCGCCCGGCCGCACCTGATCGTCGCTCTGGCGGCGGTCAAATGCGCCGCGGCCCGCGCCAACGCCGGGATCGGCGCCCTGGACGCCCCGCTCGCCTCGGCCATCGAGACCGCCTGCGCCGAGATCCGCGACGGAGCCCTGCGGGACCAGTTCGTGGTCGACCTCATCCAGGGCGGCGCGGGCACCTCGACCAACATGAACGCCAACGAGGTGATCGCCAACCGTGCCCTGGAACTGCTCGGCCGCTCCCGCGGAGCGTACGAAGCCCTGCACCCCCTCGACCACGTCAACCTCGGCCAGAGCACCAACGACGTCTATCCGACGGCCCTGAGACTGGCCCTGGACGCGCACGTCGCCGAGCTGCTCGTCGCCCTGGCCGGACTGCGCGGCGCCTTCGAGGGCAAGGCCGCCGAGTTCGCCGACGTCCTGAAGATGGGCCGCACCCAGCTGCAGGACGCCGTCCCCATGACGCTGGGCCAGGAGTTCGGGGCGTACGCCGCCACCCTCGCCGAGGACGAGCAGCGGCTCGCCGAGGTCAGACCGCTGCTGCACGAGCTCAACCTCGGCGGCACGGCCATCGGCACCGGACTCAACGCCCGGCCGGGCTACCGCGAGCGGGCGGTGGAGGAGCTGCGCCGGCTGACGGGCATCCCCACGCTCGTCTCCGCGCCCGACCTCGTCGAGGCCACCCAGGACGTCGGCGTCTTCGTGCACCTCTCCGGAGTGCTCAAACGGATCGCCGTGAAGCTGTCCAAGATCTGCAACGACCTGCGGCTGCTCTCCTCGGGGCCACAGGCCGGCCTCGGGGAGATCAACCTCCCTCCACGGCAGGCCGGTTCGTCCATCATGCCCGGCAAGGTCAACCCGGTGATCCCGGAGGCGGTCAACCAGATCGCCTTCGAGGTGATCGGCAACGACCTGACCGTCACCCTCGCCGCCGAGGGCGGCCAGCTCCAGCTCAACGCCTTCGAGCCGGTCATCCACCGGAGCCTGAGCGCCGGCCTCGACCACCTCACCGCGGGCGTCGGCGTCCTCACCGAGCACTGCGTGCGGGGCATCACCGCCAACCGGGACCGGCTCGCGAAGACCGTCGCCGCCTCCACCGGCCTCGTCACCGCGCTCGGCCCCGCACTCGGCTACGAGACCGCCTGCGCCCTCGCCCTGGAGGCCCACCACACCGGCAGGCCCGCGCTCGACCTCGTACGCGAGCGCGAGCTGCTGACCGAGGCGGAACTCCGCGAGCTCACCAGCCCCGCCGCCCTCACCGGCCGGGGCGCACCCTGAGCACCCCACGGCGTCGTGTCCGTCGCCGGTGCCGCATAGGGTCGGAGCCGGCAAGACACCCCCCAGGCGCGAGGGCCACGCATGACGTCACCAGTGGGTTTCACACTCGTCCAGCTCCGCTACTTCCTCGTCGCCGCCGAACGCGGCTCGATGACGGAGGCGGCGGCGGAGCTGCACATCGCGCAGTCCGCCGTGTCCACGGCCGTCCACAACCTGGAGCAGGACCTGCGGACGCAGCTGTTCATCCGCCGGCGCGGCCGGGGGCTGACGCTCACACCCGCCGGGGAACGGCTCCGGCAGCAGGCCCAGGACCTCCTCGCCCGCGCCCGCGAGGTCGAACGGGAGGCCAGGGGAGGGGGCGGGCCCCTCTCCGGGCCGGTGGCCGTCGGCTGCTTCGTGACCCTGGCCCCGCACTACCTGCCGGCGCTGTTCAGCGAATGCACCCGACGCCACCCCGGCATCGAGCTCGACGTCATGGAGGGGGAGTCGGACCAGCTCGTCCAGGCCCTGGCGGCGGGACGCGTCGACTTCGCGCTCACCTACGACCTCGGTCTGTCGGCCGAGCCGGACCTGCGCGCCGAGACCGTCGCCCGCGCCCCGGCGTACGTCATCGTCCCGGCCGATCACCCCCTGGCCGGCCGGGACGGCGTCGAACTGGCCGAACTGTCGGCGGAGCCGCTCGTCCTCCTCGACCTCCCCCACAGCCGCGACTACTTCCGCTCGCTGCTCGCCGCCACCGGCACCGCGCCCGACGTGCGCTACCGCACGCGGAGCTACGAGACGGTGCGCTCCCTGGTGGCGCGCGGACTCGGCTACTCCGTCCTCAACCAGCGCCCGGCGACCAGCCAGACCTACGGCGGCGGAGAGGTCGCGGAGCTCCGGCTCCGGGACGGCGGACCGCCGCTCGAAGTCAAGATCGCCTCGGTGGCGAGCGTGACCCCGACGGCCCGCGCCCGAGCGGTCATGGACGTCCTGCGGGAGGTCGCCACCCGGTCCGTCGAGGGCTGAGCGGCGACCTCCCCTCCGTCCTACAGGTCGGCCCGGCCCGTCACCGCCCGGGCGTGGGCCAGGAGCAGCTCGCGGGCCCTGTCGGGGCGCAGGGCCGCGTTGCGGCTGACGATGTGCAGTCCGTAGCCGTCCTCCAGGGCCACCAGGCCGTGCGCCAGGTCGGGCGCGGCCGCGGCGAGCGTGAACCCGCCGGTCGCGGCGCCCACCGCGAGGGCGGTCGTGTAGAGCGCGACCTCCCGCGCGAAGAGCGAGGTCATCAGCTCGGCGTGGCCCGGGCTGCGGCCGGCGCGCCGGTGCAGTTCGTACAGGAGCCCGTGGACCGGGTCGTCCGTCGTGCTCGGCAGACCGCTGTTCAGCAGGGCCCGCAGCCGCGCGGCGGGATCGTCGGGGGCCGCCTCGTCGTAGGCCTGCTGCCGGGACGCGAGATAGCCCTCCACCGCGCCCCGGTGCACCTCCAGGACGAGGTCGTCGAGCTCGGGGTAGTAGTACAGGACCGAGCCCTGGGAGACGCCCGCCGCCTCCGCGATGTCCTTGATGCGCAGGGCTTCGAGCCCGCGCTCCGCGATGGCCCGCCCCGCGGCGGAGACGAGGGCCTCCCTGCGTGCCGTCTGGTCGCGTGGTCTGCCGACTTTCCTCATGGGCCCATTCTCTGATGCTCGTATCAGATTCTGCAAGAAGTTCTCGCTCAGGGCATTGACGGCCGGTTCACCTATTGTTTGAATCCCAACTCAAAGAACTCGGTGCGGACGTCGCCGCCGAGCCCCTTCCCCCTCGCCGTCCCGCTGTCTCCGAGCGGCCCCCCCCGAAACGGCCAGGCCCGCACCCCACCCCCGGGGGAGCCGGCTCACCCCACGTCCCACGACGCAAGCGAAGGCCACAGCAATGCAGACCCACGCCCACTGGCGGCAGCGTGCCGCCGACCTCACGCCCCGCACGCGCCTGTTCATCGACGGAGCGTGGACCGATCCCGCAGAGGACCGGTGGATCCCGACCGTGAACCCCGCGACCGGCAAGACCACCGCCCACGTGGCGGCCGGCTCCGCGGCGGACGTCGACCGGGCCGTGGCCGCGGCCCGCACCTCCTTCGAGGACGGCCGCTGGTCGCGCACCGCCCCCGCGGAGCGCAGGCGGGTCCTGCTCGCCCTCGCCCGCCTCGTCGAGGAGCACGGCGAGGAGCTCGCCCTCTGCGACACCCTCGACATGGGCAAGCCCATCGCGGAGTCCCACGGCACCGACGTCCCCGGCGCCGCCGGCGTCTTCACCTGGTACGCCGAGGCCGTCGACAAGCTCTACGACGAGGTCGCCCCGGCCCCGCCGGGCAACCTCGCCCTCGTGCGCCGCGCCCCGCTGGGGGTCGTCGGCGCGGTGGTCCCCTGGAACTTCCCCCTCGACCTCGCGAGCTGGAAGCTGGCCCCCGCGCTGGCCGCGGGCAACAGCGTCGTCCTGAAGCCCGCCGAGCAGTCCCCGCTCTCCGCCCTGCTCCTCGCGGAACTGGCCGCGGAGGCCGGACTGCCCGACGGCGTGCTGAACGTCGTGCCCGGCCCGGGGGAGACGACCGGGCGGGCGCTCGGCCTCCACCCGGACGTGGACACCCTGGTCTTCACCGGCTCCACCGCCGTGGCCAAGCGCTTCCTCGCCTACTCCGCCGAGTCGAACATGAAGCAGGTCTGGCCCGAGGCCGGCGGCAAGAGCCCCAACGTCGTCTTCGCCGACGCCGACCTGGACGCCGCCGCGGAACGCGCCGCATGGGGCTTCGTCTACAACGCCGGACAGGTGTGCTCCGCCAACACCCGCCTCCTCGTCGAGGCCTCCGTCGCCGAGGAGTTCACCGCCCGCGTCGCCGAGCACGCCCGCACCTGGCAGCCGGGCGACCCCCTCGACCCCGCCACCCGGCTCGGACCGCTCGTCGACGAGGCCCAGGCGGCACGCGTCCTCGACGCCGTGCGGTCATCGGGCGGCACCCTCGTGTGCGGCGGCACGCGCCCCGACCGCGACGGCGCCTACCTCGACCCCACCGTCGTCACCGGCCTCGGCCCCGACGCCCCGCTCGTCCGGGAGGAACTGTTCGGCCCCGTCCTGACGGTGCTCCCCTTCCGGGACGAGGCCGAGGCCGTCCGCCTCGCCGACGACTCCGCCTACGGCCTCGCCGCCTCCGTGTGGACCCGGGACCTCGGTCGCGCCCACCGCGTGGCGGACGCCCTGCGCGTCGGCACCGTCTCCGTCAACACCGTCGACGCCCTCAGCCCGTACACCCCCTTCGGCGGGTTCAAGCAGTCCGGGCACGGGCGCGACCTCTCCCTGCACTCCCTCGACAAGTACACCGGCCTGAAGACGACCTGGATCGCCCACGGCTGACCGGCACGCCCTCGTCCGCATCCACACCCTCACCCGAGCAAGGGACTCACCCCATGACCATCGACACCGCAGAGCTCGTCCGCCTTGACCGGGCGCACATCATCCACCCCTACCTGCCGGGCAGCGCCACCGAGCGCGTCGTCATGGCCTCCGGCTCCGGCTGCCGCCTCACCGACACCGAGGGCCGCGACTACCTCGACGCCACCGGCGGCCTCTGGCTCGCCCAGATCGGCCACGGCCGCACGGAGGTCGCCGACGTCGCCCACGAGCAGATGAAGAAGCTGGAGTACTTCACCAGCTTCTGGGAGTTCTCCAACGAGCCGGCCATCAAGCTCGCCGCCCGCCTCGCCGACATCGCCCCCGAGCCCCTCAACCACGTCTACTTCACCTCCGGCGGCTCCGAGGGCAACGAGGCGGCCATCAAGATGGCCCGCTACTACCACCACCGGCGCGGCGAGGGCAGCCGGACGTGGATCCTGGCGCGCAGCAAGGCCTACCACGGCATCGGGTACGGCGGCGGTTCGGCGACCGGATTCCCCCTCTACCACGAGGGCTTCGCGCCGATGATGCCGCACGTCTCCCACCTCACGCCCCCGTGGCCGTACCGCAGCGAGCTCTACGGCGACGAGCCGCTCAGCCCCGAGCAGGTCACCGACTTCCTCGTCCGCGAGCTCGAGGAGCGCATCGCCGAGATCGGCCCGAAGAACATCGCCGCCATGATCGGCGAGCCCATCATGGGCGTCGGCGGCATGCTCGTCCCGCCGGCCGACTACTGGCCCCGGGTGCGGGAGGTCCTCGACCGGCACGGCATCCTGCTGATCTTCGACGAGGTCGTCACCGCGTACGGCCGCGTCGGCGAGTGGTTCGCCGCCCAGTACTTCGACGTCACCCCCGACATCATCGTCACCGCCAAGGGCATCACCTCCGGCTACGTCCCCCTCGGCGCCCTCCTGGTCGGCGACCACCTCGCCGAGGTGCTCCTGCGCGACCACGGATTCCCCATGGGCTACACCTACAACGGCCACCCCGTCGCCACCGCCGTCGCCACCGCCAACCTCGACATCATCGAGAGGGAGGGACTGCTCGCCCGCGCCACCGGCCTGGGCTCCTTCCTCCACGACGAACTCAGGGCACAGCTCGGCGACCTGCCGATCGTCGGCGAGATCCGCTCCGTCGGCATGATGCTGGCCGTCGAACTGGTCCAGGACCGCGCCACCCGCGCCCCCCTGCCCCTCGACCCGGACCGCATGCCCCACGACGTCATCCGCCGCGAAGCCGGCGTGATCGTCCGCGACTCCGCCCACAGCCTGGTCCTCTCCCCGCCGCTCGTCATGACCGAGACCGAGGCGAAGGAAGTGGCCACCGCCCTGCGCGGCGTCCTGGAGCGCACCGAACCCACCGGCGAGATCCGCCCCGCCTGAGGCTTGTCGGACCATTCCCGTCGGGCCCGGGTCGTCCGACGGGCCCTGCCCCCTCCAGGGAGGCCCGGTGCCCGCCGGGCCTCCCCGACACGGACGCCACGCCGTCACCGCGCTCGCGCGCGCCTGCTCGCAGTACCCCTCTCCCCGCTAGGAACTGCCCGTGTCCTCCCCCCTCTCCTCCACCGCCCCGCACGCTCCCCACCCCACGACCGGCCTGCGGCGCAGCCTGAAGCGCCTCGACATCACCGCCCTGGCCATCGCCGCCGTCATCTCCTTCGACACCGTCGGGCAGATCGCCACCGGCGGCGGCGAGGCGGCCACCTGGACGGCGGCCCTCGCGCTCTTCTTCCTCGTCCCTTACGCCCTGCTGTTCGCCGAGACCGGCGCCGCGTTCCCGCAGGAGGGCGGCCCGTACGTCTGGGTCAAGCTCACTCTGGGCCGGGCCGCGGCCGCGCTCACCGTCCTGTTCTACTGGGTGACCAACCCGATCTGGCTGGGCGGCTCCCTGGTCTTCCTCGCCGCCGAGACCTGGGACGGCTTCGTCTTCCCCCTGGGCTCGGGGACCGTCGCCGACTACGGGTTCAAGCTGCTGTTCGTCTGGACCGCCATCCTCACCGCCGTCGTCTCCCTGCGCCGCGGCAAATGGATCACCACCCTCGGCGCCGCGGTGAAGGTCCTCACCCTCGCGGTGTTCACCCTGACCGCGCTGCTCTACGGACTGGAACACGGCTTCCACGGCCTCGCCGACGCCCGCTTCACGCCGACCACCGCCGGATTCCTCGCCCTCGTGCCGATCCTGCTCTTCGCCTACGTCGGCTTCGAGGCCCCCAACGCCGCCGGCGAGGAGATGCACGACCCGCAGCGCGACGTGCCCGCCGCACTCGGGCGCTCCGCGACCGTCGCCGCCTGCTGCTACCTGCTGCCGGTCCTCGCGCTGCTCGCCGTCGTCCCCGCACAGAAGGTCACCGGCATCGGCGGCTTCATGGAAGGCGCCCGCCTCGTCTTCGGCATCTACGGCGACGCGGCCGGCCCGCTCCTGACGCTCACCGCCGTCATGTTCGTCTTCGCCCTCCTCACCCAGGGCAGCGCGTGGATGATCGTCAGCGACCGCATGCAGGCGATGGCCGCCGCCGACGGCGGCTCCTTCAGCCGCAAGCTCGGTGCCTTCCACCCCAAGCTCGGCACGCCCGTGCGGACCAACCTGCTCTCCGGAGCGGTGGCCACCGTGTTCATGATCGTGGCCATGCGGGTCGCCGAGGGCGACGCGGGCGCCGTGTTCGCCGTGGTCCTCACCGTGGCCGTCACCACGCTGCTGCTGTCCTACCTCGTCATCGTCCCCGCCCTCGTCCTGCTCCGGCTGCGCCGGCCCGACGTCGTACGGCCCTACCGCGTCCCCTTCGGCCACCGCGGCTTCATGGGCTGCGCGGCACTGGTCTACGCCTGGATCCTCGTCGGCTCCTGGTGCGCCCTCTTCCCCGGGACCCTGGAAGCGCTCTTCGGCATCGAGTACGCCTTCGACGACGTCTGGGGCATGTCCCGCGGCGCGTTCGAGGCGTTCACCCTCGGCACGGTCGCCGTCCTGCTCCTGGTCGGCGCCCTCGGCCTGCTGATCGCCCGCAGGGAGCCCCCGCAGCCGGCCGCCGCCGCCGAGGCGGAAGCCTAGAAGCCCCGCCGGGCGCGGGCGACAGGGCGGTGGTCCTGTCGCCCGCGCCCGCCGTCGCTCCCGTCGTCGGAAGATCCCGCCCCCGTCCGGAACGCGCCGAGGTCCTTCGCCTCACCGGTCGTGTGTGGGACGGTGAGGACATGCCGGTTCCCGTGATTCTCGACTGCGATCCCGGTCACGACGACGCCTTCAACATCCTGCTGGCCGCCGCCCACCCCGCGATCGAACTGCTCGCGATCACCACCGTCGCGGGCAACCAGACGCTGGAGAAGACCACGCTCAACGCCCGCCGGGTCTGTTCCGTGGCCGGGATCCGGGGCGTACCGGTCGCGGCGGGCCGCGACCGCCCGCTGCACGGACCGCCCCGGATCGCCGAGAACATCCACGGCGACTCCGGCCTGGACGGGCCCGGCTTCGGCGAGGGCGAACCGGAGGTGCCCCAGGACCCGCGCGACGCCCTCACCCTCATCCGGGACACCCTGCTCGCGCACCCTGCGCCGGTGACGCTCGTACCGACCGGGCCGCTCACCAACATCGCGGTCTTCCTGCTCGCCCACCCCGAACTCGCCGCGCGCATCGAGCGGATCGTGCTCATGGGCGGCTCGACGGGGCGCGGCAACACCACGCCCGCCGCCGAGTTCAACGTCCTGTGCGATCCGGAAGCCGCGGACATCGTCTTCCGCAGCGGTCTGCCGGTGACCATGTTCGGGCTCAACGCGACCCACCAGGTGCGGGCCACCGCCGAGGTCGTCGCCCGGATCGCCGCGCTCGGCACCCCGCTGAGCGGGCTCTGCGCCGACCTGCTCACCTACTTCGCGTCCACGTACCGCGAGGTGTACGGCTTCGACGCGCCCCCGCTGCACGATCCGCTCACCGTCGCCCACCTCATCAACCCGTCACTGGTCAGCCTGGTACGGGCGGCGGTGACGGTGGAGCTCAGCGGCACGCACACCCGGGGCGCGACGGTGGTGGACCTGCACGGGGTGACGGGCCGGCCGGCCGACACCGAGGTCGGCATGGAGGCCGACACGGACGCGTTCTGGGACCTGATCGTGGAGGCCGTGCGCGTCCTCGGCTAGTTCTTATGGCGATGGGGCGGCACCACCAGGGGTGGTGCCGCCCCGTCAGACGAACCAGGTCACTTGCCGTACCACGCGTTGTGGACGGTCAGCGTCGACGTGTTGCCCTGCTTGTCCGTGACCTCGGCGGAGAGCGAGACGCCGCTGTCCTTCGCCGGGCTCTTCACGGAGATCACGCCGCCCACGACCTTCACGGACCGCCAGGTCCGCCCGTCGTCGTAGCTCACGGACACGGCCAGCGACTTGAGGTTCGCTCCGGCGGCCGAGCCCTGCACGGTCACGGGGACCAGGACCGTCGTGCGCTCCGGAAGGCGCGAGGCGAGGTCGACGGGGGCCGCGAAGCGGACCGTGGACACCGGCAGCGCCGTGGTGGCCGCGACCCGCCCCGAGCGGAACGTGAAGCCGGCCTCGATCCGCGTGGAGACCGTGGCGGCCTTCGCCGGACGTTCCACGGAGGTCGTCAGCCGGTACTCGGCGTCCGCGGCGTCGACCGTGAAGGGCTGCGAGCCGCTCAGCGGGTCGTCGTTCTCGGCGACCTTGACGCCGTCGCGGTACAGCGTCGACTTCGCCGAGGTGTACGGGACCGATCCCGGGTGCCCCTTGCCGTCGGCGAACAGCGGCACGGCGCCGACGAGCCGCTCCTCGCCCGTGGCCGGGTCGGGAGCGGTGCGGAAGACGCCCGTGCCCTCGCCGAGCAGCGGGCCGAAGACACCGGTGTTGAAGGTCTCCCGGTACGTCCGGCCGGCCTCGTAGCGCTTCGGCCGGGCCATCTCGTAGGCACCCTCGAAGGCCGGGTAGCCCCACTCATCGGGGTCGCCCAGCTGGTTGAACCGGGTGAGCCACGTGGCGCCGTCGGCGGTGGAGACGTAGAAGGTACGGGTGCCCGGCGCCGCCTGCGGCGCGGAGAAACCGTTGCCCTCCGGCGCGCCCGGCAGATGGGCGTACGGGGAGGCGAGCGCGGTCTTCCCGGGGGCGGAGGCGCCGAGGCCGACCTTGAGGGTGGCCAGCTCGTTCGCCCTCACGTGCCTGGTGTAGCCGGTCGCGACCGTGCTCGCCCTGCCGCCGAAGGCCACCGAGTACTGGCTTGTGGCGTCCTTGAGGAAGTGCGCGTCCCAGGTCTGCAGGAGGGAGCCGTCGGTGACGGCCGGGCCCATGTGGGCGGTGCGGAAGCCGGTGAAGCCCCTCAGGACCCAGCCGTTGCCGACGCGCCCGACGTCGGCGGTGGCGAGCTCGTAGTAGGTCCCCGCGTAGTCCGCCCTGGTGAGACCGGGGACGGTGAGGTCCACCGGCTTCGTGGTGCGGGCGTCGGCGGTGACCGTGGTGTCGGCGGAGACGTCCAGCTTCGGCTGGGCGATCCAGTCGGTGCCCGCCGCGTAGTCCGACGGGTTCTGGTAGACGGCCGTGTTGAGCGTGTACGCGCCCTTGGGCACGCGGATCGTGTGGGCGCCCGGCTCGTTGTCGATGCGGGTCTCGAAGCCCGCGGCCGACCCGCCGACACCCGTCAGGGTGTTGGAGAAGTACGAGGCGTCGGCGCCGTCGCGCCCGAGGGTGCGGATCGTCAGGTCGTACGACTCCGCCTCCCGCACGGCCACCGCGGCCGTGCGGACGGACTGGCCCGCGCCGGTGGCGGTGACGTAGCCCGAATAGGTGCCGTCGGCGTCGCCGATCCCGGTGTCGGCGACGAGACCGACCTCGGCCGTCCCGCCCGCGGGCACGGTCACCTTCGAGGCGTCGAGCGCGAAGAACCCGGCCGGGGCCGGCTTGCCCGACGGGTCCAGGCCGGACACCGACAGGTCGAGGGTGACGTCAGTGGTCCCGAGGTTGCGGTAGGAGAGCTTCTTGGTGACGGGCTTGTCGTCGGCGTGCGGCCAGAGGGCCGTGCCGAAGTTCAGCGACACCGGCTCGGCGACGACGTTCCGGGCGAGCGCCTCGTCGACCCGGATCCGGCCCGTGCCCTGCTGGAAGGGTGTGTAGCCGCCGCCCTCGGCGGAGCCGGTCAGCGCGCCCTTGAGCTCGGCGGCCTTCCAGTCGGGGTGCCGCTGCTTCAGGACCGCGGCCGCGCCGGCGACGTGCGGGGTGGCCATGGAGGTGCCGTCGATCTGGAGGTATCCCGGCGCGGGGTGCGGCGTGCCGGGGCGCGTGTCGATGGCGCTGCCGGCCGCGGCGGCCGCGGTGATGGCGACGCCGGGCGCGGTCACGTCCGGCTTGACGGCGCCGTCACCGACGCGCGGGCCGGTGCTGGAGAAGGGCGCGAGCCGGTCGTCCTTGTCGACGGCGCCGACGGTCAGCGCGGCGTCCGCGGTGCCCGGCGAACCCACGGACGACGCACCGGACTCGCCCTCGTTGCCCGCGGCGATCGCGAACAGGACGCCCTTCTCGGCGGACAGCCGGTCGACCGTCGCCTCCAGCGGGTCGACGCCGGGGCTGTCGGGTCCGCCGAGGCTGAGGTTGACCACGTCCGCGCCTTCGGCGGCGGCCCACTCCATGCCGGCGATGATGGCGGAGTCGTCCCCGTACCCCTCGTCGTCGAGGACCTTTCCGCTGATCACCTTGGCGCCGGGGGCGACGCCCTTGTACCGGCCGCCGGACCTGGCGCCGGTGCCGACGGCGATCGACGCGACGTGCGTGCCGTGTCCGACGCGGTCCACGGCGTCGGCGGAGGCGGAGAAGTTCTTCTCGCCGACGACCTGCGTCCTGAGGTCGTCGTGGGTCCTGTCGACGCCGGTGTCGAGGACGGCGATCTTCACGCCCGTGCCGTCGAACCCGGACTCCCAGGCCTTGTCGGCACCGATCTGCCGGACGCTGCGGTCCAGGCTCGCGCCGCGCACCCCGTCCAGCCACACCGTGGCGATGCCGGAGGCGGCGACGCGCGCGCCGGTGGCCTGACGGTCGGTCAGTGCCTCCCACACCCGGGCCACGTCCTCCGGGGACGTACGGACCGCGTCGGCGTTGATCGTCGGGAACGTGCGCCGCACCTGGGTGTCGCCGGCCGCGCGCACCTCGGCGCGTGCGGCGCCGGCGCTCCCCGCGTACCGCACGATCAGTTTGAGACCGGCGCCGTGGCTCTCGCGCAGCCGCGGGTCGGTGAGCACGTCGAGGTCGAAGAGCCGCTGGTCGAGGCGGCCCGTGGCGATCAGGCGCCGCGCGTCGGCGGGCACCACGAGGGTGTGGTCCCCGGTGCGCTGCACCTGTACGGGTATGTGTTCACGGCCCTCGGCGGACTCGAAGCCCACCATCCGGCCCTCGGCGTCCACCACCACGCGGTCGCCCGTGACGAGCGGGATCCGCTGGGTGCCGCCGACGCGTGGGGCGGTGTCGGGTGTGGCCGCCGCGATCGCGACGGTCGCCGTCGCGGGGCCGGTCATGCCTGCTACGAGGGCCACCGATGTGGCCGCTGCGATGGTGAGGGCGCGTGCTCTGTGCACGTGTGCGCGCAAGTCTCCCCCAGGAGCTCGGGATGAGGTCGGGTGGTCGGTTCCGGCCAGGGGTGCCAAGGCGCCCGCCGTCGGTCAGCGCAGTATGTGAAGCGGGACGGACGTGATCAACGACGGTTCGGGGAAGGAGGGTCGAGCCGTATGGATTCAGGCCATCCTGAAGCCAGTGAGTGCGATGGGGCGACGATGACGGTGTGACGGGAGCGTGACGCCGGGACGATCCTTCCGCGACGGCGGCGCGCACCGGCCCCGCGCGAACGCGGGCCCCACGGCCTTTTCGGGGGCCGCGCCCCGCGTGCTCGGAGCGCGTCCCTCCTCTTGGCCGTATCCGTACCCGGAGGGAACGGCTCTCCGTCCGGGTACGGCAGGGGCGGCCCCCGCGGCTACGGCTGGCCGTCCACCCAGCTCAACTTGTGCCCGTACAGCACCCGCTGGCAGTAGTCCGTGCCCACCGGATCGGCGGCGTCCCGGTTCGCGGTGCAGTCGGACGCCGACCCCGGGCGGTGCTCGGAGAGGGACCACAACCGGCCCGTGCCGCGCTCGACGTAGAGGTCCTCGGCGCCCCGGGCGGTCTTGACGGGCCGGCCGCTCGCGACCAGCTCCTTGTCGGTGTTCCAGTGGTGGCGCCAGAGGTTGCCCGGCTCGTCCGTGCCCTTCGACTCGTTCACGTACAGCGTGCCGTTGTTCGCCGCCGCGCCCTGCGCGCCGCCGTTGGTCAACGGCAGGTAGTTGGCCCAGCCTTCGGCGGTCACGTCGGCGGTGCGGCCCTCCAGGGCCGCGACGGGGAACGAGGCGATGCGGCCGGTGGACGGGTAGCCGGTCGCCGGACGGCAGTACTCACCCATGATCAGCCGGTCCGGGGTGGTGCTGCGGTCGAGCGAGATGTACGAGGCCTTCGGCGCGCCGGTCGAGACGCAGGCGTAGGAGCCCACGGGGTTGCTCTGCGTCGCCTTGAACTTCCAGGCGGCGACCTGCGGCATCACGTAGCGGTAGCCGAAGCTGTACCAGACGTTGTCGTGCCGGCCCACCTTCGTCTTGTCCTCGACGTCGGCGGTGGTCTTCACCCCGTCGGTGTCGGCGCCCATCGCGTCGTGCGTGCTCGGGTCGCCGTCCGGGTCCAGGTCCATGATGTAGCGCATGTCGAAGACGCGCAGGCCGTTGCGGGTGTCGGCGACGTACAGGTAGTTGCCGTACCAGACGATCCCGCCGGCGTGGACGCCCTTCTGGATCGGGTACTCGGAGGCGTGCAGTCCGTCGAAGGAGATGTGGTCGGCCGAGTTGACGTACGTCCAGCCCAGCAGGACGTGCCGGTACTTGACCTCGGGGCTGCCGGTGGCCGGGTTGGTCCGGCTCTGTACGAAGGTGATCCGGACGCCCTTCTGGTTGCAGGCGTCGTCGGCCTCCAGCTCGGCCGCGGTGCAGTCGCCGGTCGCCGGGTCGGGGTCGGTCTCCCGGCCGGGGTCCGAGCCGTCGTACGAGGCGAACAGCTGGATGTTCCCGGCCTCGCCCCACAGCTCGTTGTCCTTGGCGTCGGATACGCCGGTGAATCCCTGCGGGACCCACTCGGGCGAGGTGGAGTCGTCGCTCTGCAGGCAGTACTTGACGTCGGGATCGGGAGCGGTGCCGAACGGGTCGCGGGAGCACCACGGAGTCACGGTGCGGTTGGCCCCGGCCAGGAGGTTCTGCACGCCCGACTTGGGGAGCACCGAGTCCAGGCGGGCGACCCGCGTGGTGGTCTCGGAGTTCAGCGCGCCGGGCGACATCGTGAAGTCCCCGGGCGAGGCCGTGCCGCCGGGCGAGGTCCAGGCGGTGGCCGCGAGCGGAGAGGGAGCGGCCTCGGCGGCGAGGGGCTCCTGGACCGTGGAGTCCGGGCCGCCCGGCGGGCCGTCCTCGGCCTGGGCCGGAGCCACGAGGCCGGTGAACGCGAGCGAGGCCGCGGCGGCCGTCGTGAGCCAGGCGCGACGTGTTCGCCTTGAGGGCATGGGAGGTTACCTCCGTCTGTTGATGCGTCAGGCAAGTCGAACGGAGGGTTCCAGAACGCCTGAGCGAAAGGCAAACGTGATCGATTTGCCTGCAATGCCTCATGAATCACCAGTGGTTGATGATGAAATGAGCGAATCGCACCGATCGTGGGGACGCGGGCCAGGATGCCCGGACGGCCGGGAGGTGACGGTCCGACGCACGGTCGGTGCAAGACCCGCCGCCGATCCCCACAAGATCCACACGCTGGACGGGCGGGCCGTACTCGACGCCGGCTGCGGACCTCCCGGCGGACGAGCGGACCGGCCCGGGCGCGGTCGTCATGGCGAAGCGCCCCGGCGGCGCTGTCAGCGGCGGGAGCTAACGTCCCGGGCATGGGATTCACGAGCGCGTGGGCGATCAGCAGTCACACCGACGAGGTCGTCACCGACCTCGGCCCACGCCTCCTGCCCGCGATGCGGGCGGACCGTGCCCACCCGGATGCCGGACGGCGCTGGTCGGCCTGGCAGCGGCAGCCGCTCCCCGACCACCGGACCTGGTACTCCCCCGACGGGGAGGCGCGGGACGCCATCGCGTCGTTCCAGGCCCTCACCGCACCCGGCCGCCATGTCGACGACGTGTGCGACGGGAGTACGGACCCCTCCTTCCACGTCCTGGACGACGTGTGGGAAGGGCAGGACGAGGACGGCATGTTCATCTCCGTCCACCACAAGGAGTACGCGGTCTCGTCCCTGTTCCACGCCATCGGACCGACGCGCGCGGCGCTGCTGCCGGGCTGGTGCGGCACCTTCCTGCTCTCCGCCGCGCAGGTGCGCGCGAGTCTGCCGCTCGTCGAGCGTGCGCTGACCCTCGCTCCGACCGAACGGGCGGCCGTGGAGGACCAGGACTGGCTGGACTACACCGAGGGCGAGGAGTCCGTTCTGGACGGCCCCCTGCGCGTCTGGCGTGCGGCCGCGCGTCAGGGGCTGGGTCTGTGCGGTGTCGCCGTGCATCTGTGCTGAAGGCCCGCGGGCCGGGCCGCCCGTCTTCGGTGGTCCGGCCCGCGGTGTTCCGTTCTCGTGTGCTCAGCGGGCGACGAAGGTGATGCGGCCCGGGGCCGGGGGAGCGGCGGGGGCGGTGGCCGAGGTGGTGGTCTCCAGGTGGGCGACCAGTGCCTCCAGGTCCGTCATCTCGCCCCCTTCCCGTGCGGTGATCCCGCCGAAGACGGTGAAGCCGTTGCCGTCGTTCGCGAGGAACTCGTTGAGGACCACCCGGTAGGTGGTGTTCGGCGCCACCGGCTGCCCGTCGACCCGTACCGTCTCCGCGAGGAGACGGTCGGCGCCGGTGCGGCTCATGTCGACGGAGTGGCTGAGCTCCTCGGAGAGCCGGAGAAGCGCGGGCTGTCCGCGTTCACGCCGGTGAACTGCTGCTGAAGCGCGGTGACGAGCTGCGCGCCGGTCACCGGCAGCACCCACAGCGGGGTCTCGAAGGGCTGGACCCGGTAGGTGTCCGGGTACGTGACGGCGCCCCCGTCGTCCGGGTGGCAGCCGCCGTCGACGATGCGCCGGAGCTCGGCCGGGCCCTCGTCGAACTCGTGGTTGCCGACGGAGCTGACACCGAGACCGGGTTCTTCGAGGGCGTCGACCGTCGGCTCGTCGTGGAAGAGCGCCGAGAGCGGCGGACTGCCGCCGATCGTGTCGCCCGCAGCGCCCCGTTCAGCCGTTCGGTTCGGTCGTCGTGGCGAGTGCCCGCGGCAGTTCGGCCGCGGTGGCGTGGAGTCGGTGTACGAGGTCCTCGGGGGAGTGCCCGGTCGGCTGGGCCACCCAGGCGTCCAGAGCCCGGTGGAACGCCACGACGAGCAGGTCGAGCGCCAGACGGGCGTGCAGCCGTCCGGCGGGGTCGGGGAGGGCGAAGCGGCGTTCGACCACGGCGAGCGCGGCCCGCGTGGTGCGGTCGCAGAACGCGAGGCCGTGCGCGTCCATCGAAGGGGTGAGGGCGGCGAGTCGGCGCGCGGCCAGGACGCGCCCGGCCCATCCGTCGGCCGGCATCCGGCCGACGGCCTCGGCGAGCGCGTCCTCGAACAGCGTGAGAAGCCGTCGGCCGTCGGCCGGGCAGCTCTCCAGGACGTCGAGGAAGGCCGCCCACAGGTCCTGGGTGGGAGCCATGGCGACGTCTTCCTTGCTGTCGAAGTAGCGGAAGAAGGTCCGCTTCGACACTTCGGCGGCCTCGCAGAGACCGTCCAGCGTCACGCCGTCGAAGCCGTGGGCACCGAACAGCTCCAGGGCGGTGTCGATCAGGGTCTGCCGGGTGCGCAGCTTCTTGCGTTCGCGCAGCGGGAGTGCGGGAGAGGTCTCGGCGGTCATCGGCACCACTGTATCGGAGCAGCAAGCGCTACCTATAGGCTTATGCCACTCAGTGGCAGAATCTTGGAGGTCTTGCATGCGCGCGCTTCTCGTCGACCCCTCCGCCCCCGGCGGCCTCCGCCTCGGCACCGCCCCCGATCCCGAACCCGCGCCCCACCAGGCCCTGGTCCGGGTGACCGCGACCTCGCTCAACCCCGGCGAGATCGCCTTCGGCCTCGGCGCCGCCCCGAAGGGCGCGGTCCTCGGCTGGGACGCCGCCGGAATCGTCGAACGCGCCGCCGCGGACGGCTCGGGCCCCGCCCCCGGCACTCCCGTGGTGACCCTGATGCCCGACGGCGCCTGGGCCGAACTCCGCGCGGTCGACACCGCACTGATCGGCGTCGCCCCCGCCGGAGCCGACCCGGCCGCCCTCGCCACCGTTCCCGTCGCCGGCACGAGCGCCCTGCGCGCCCTGCACCGCCTCGGCCCGATCCTCGGCCGCGACGTCCTGATCACCGGGGCGACCGGAGGCGTCGGGCGGTACGCCGTCCAGCTCGCCCGCGCCGGCGGCGCCCACGTCGTGGCGTCGACCAGCTCCCCGGCTGCGAACGGCGAACTCCTGCGCGGCCTCGGGGCGCACGAGGTGGTCGGAGCGCCGAAGGAGGTCTCCCGGCCGGTGGACGGCGTGATCGACCTGGTCGGCGGACCGCTGCTCGTGGAGGCGTACGACACCCTCGGCGAGGGCGGCACGCTGGTCGCCCTCGGGCACTCCGCCGGCACGGGCGAGGACTTCCCGTTCGGGACGCTGTTCGGCGACCAGGGGCGGCACGACCGGTCCGTGGTGACCTTCTTCCTGCTCTCCTGCGCCGGCCTCGACCGCGACCTCGGCCGGCTCGCCCACCGCGTCGCCGACGGGACCCTCGACCCGGGCATCACCTGGCGGGGCGACTGGGCCGACGCGGCCGAGGCGGTCGCCGCCCTGCTCGCCGGAGACCTCCACGGCAAGGCGGTCCTGACCTTCGGTCAGAGCTGAAAGTGATCGTCGTCGGTGTCGGTCGGGAGGAAGATCGTCCCATGCGCATTCTGATCATCACCGCCGGATCCCGTGGCGACGTCGCACCCTTCACCGGCCTGGGGCGGCGCCTGCTCGACGCCGGCCATCAGGTCGCCGTGGCCGCCCACCCGGCCTTCGCCGCGCTCCTCGGCGGGTGCGGCCTGGAGCACCGGACCGTGCCGGGAGACCCGCAGGCGCTGATCCGGGACTGGGGACGGGCGGCCTCCCGCGAGGAGGCCCAGGCCTTGACCAGGGCGTACGCGGACGGGCTCGCCGACGGAGTCGCGGAGGCCGTGGCGGGCGGCGCCGACCTGCTGCTCACCCCCTTCGGCCCGGCGCCCCTGGCCCGCACGGCCGGCGAGGCGTTCGGCGTCCCCGTCGTCGGCACCTACCTCGTACCGGCGTTCGCCACCCGGGAGTTCCCCCTGCCCCACGCCCGGAGCACCGACGACCTGGGCCCGGAGGGCAACCTCGCCGCGGGCCGGGACGTGCTGAAGCGCGCCGAAGGGGCCTTCGCGGGAGCCGTGACCCGGCTGCGCGACCGCCTCGGGCTGCCCGCCGACACGCCTTCGGCACCGGGGGACATCCGGCCGGTCTTCCACGGCTACAGCCCGCTGGTGGTGCCCCGCCCCGAGGACTGGCCGTCCCGGGTCCACGTCACGGGCTACTGGTGGCCCGCGCGGCCGGACCACTGGCGGCCCCCGGCCGAACTGACCGACTTCCTCCAGGCCGGTCCGCCCCCGGTGTTCATCGGGTTCGGCAGCATGGCGGCGGGCCGGGGGGAGCGGCTCAGCGAGCTGGTGGCCGCGGCGGTACGGCGTGCCGGCGTGCGGGCGGTGGTGCAGGCGGGGTGGGCGGGGCTGAGCGGCTGCGGCGACGACGTCCTGGCCGTCGGCGACGTCCCGCACGACTGGCTGTTCCCGCGCACCGCCGCCGTGGTCCACCACGCGGGCGCGGGCACCACGGCGGCCGGGCTGCGGGCCGGCGTACCCGCCGTGCCCGTCCCCGTCATGTACGACCAGCCGTTCTGGTCGGCCCGGCTGCACGCGCTCGGGGTCGCCCCGCGGCCCGTCCCGTTCGACTCCCTGACCGCCGAGGCCCTCGGCGACGCGATCACGGCCTGCCTCTCCGAGCCGTCCCACCGCCGCCGCGCGGCCGAACTCGCCCACGGGATCGCCGCGGAGGACGGCGCCGCCGCCCTGCTCGCCCACATCGGTCCGGAAGGGGAATGAACCCGAGTGTCCGGCCGTGCCCGCGACACGTCACGGGCACGCCCCGACGCCCGGCGCCCGGGGCCGGGCGCCCCGCACGCGAAAACAAACCTCAAAAAAAA